>JAIORT010000567.1 GCA_021107975.1 Bacteroidales bacterium
AATAAAAAGTAATAAATGAAAAAACATTTCAAAGAAGACAAAGTTAAAAGAGAGTTTAAGCTCACCACTTTTGCTTTAAATAATAAAAATACGGTATTCCTGCTTTTATTTATCCTTGTGGCTTTTGGATTTTACAGTTACCGTTCACTGCCAAAGGAGTTGTTCCCTGAAATTTATTTCCCAACTGTAATTGTGCAAACCATGTATCCGGGAAATCCCCCTATTGATATAGAAAACCTGATTACCCGACCAATAGAAAAAGAACTGGAATCAATCAGGGGGATAAAAAAAATCACATCAAACTCCTTACAGGATGTTTCATCCATTTTTGTTGAATTCAATACCAATGTGGAGATTAACGAGGCTTTGCAGGAAGTCAGGGATGCCGTGGATAAATCCAAAAGCGAACTGCCCAACGATCTCCTGGATGATCCTTACATTTCCGATATCGACTTCTCTGAATTTCCTATTATCAGTATAAACCTCTCAGGCGATTATAGCTTAAACGAACTTAAAAACTATTCAGAATATCTGGAAGACGAGATAGAAAGTATTTTTGAAATATCGAAGGTTGAAATTTCGGGATTGAACGAAAGAGAAGTAAAGATTAATGTTGATATGCACAAGCTTGCCGACTTTGAACTTAGCTTCAACGATATTGAAAATGCCATTTCATCGGAGAACGTTTCTATGTCGGGCGGAGATCTGCGGTTGGGTAATACACGGCGAACCATCAGGGTGATTGGTGAGTTTCAGGATGTGAAAGAAATGGAATCCATTATTGTAAAGCACGAACACCAGGATATTGTTTACCTGCGTGATGTAGCTGATGTGATTTACGGTTTTGCCGACCCTGACAGCTATGCCCGTTTAGACAGACACCCTGTGGTTACCCTGCAGGTGGTAAAAAAAGGCGGAGAAAACCTGCTGAAAGCAACTGATGAAATTTTTGACATTATCGAACATGCAAGAGAAACCAAAGCAATTCCTGATAATTTGAATATTACCATTACAAACGATCAATCGGATATCATCAGAAAACAATTGAGTAATTTAGAGAACAGTATGATATTAGGTGTCATTTTCGTTTTGCTCGTTTTGTATTTTTTCCTTGGTATCAGAAATGGTCTTTTTGTCGGGCTGGCTATTCCGACATCCATATTCTTATCGTTCTTGATCTATGGATTGATGGGTTCTAACATCAATATGATAGTATTGTTTTCATTGATCCTCGCATTGGGTATGTTAGTTGACAATGCTATTGTGGTTGTCGAAAATATTTATCGTTTTATCGACAGGGGATATTCGAAATACGAGGCTGCAAAGAATGCGGTAGGCGAAATTGCCATGCCGATTATTTCATCCACTGCCACTACTCTCGCTGCGTTTATCCCGCTGTTGTTCTGGGACAGTATGATGGGCGAGTTTATGAAGTACCTGCCTATAACGCTGATCATTGTATTGTCTTCTTCATTATTTGTTGCTTTGATTATTATTCCGGTGGTTTCATCTTCTTTTATTAAATATGGTGATCAAAACCCAAAACCTCAGGTTAACAAAACATTGGCGATAGCAACTATTATGATCATTCTTTCCATATTTTTCTTTATCGGCGGGTATAACATTCCGGGAAGCCTGCTGGTCATTTTTGCTATAATCGGGTTATTCAACCTGTTTTTTCTTTACAGAATATCTAAATGGTTCCAGGAGGTGTTCCTTATATGGATGGAGCAATCTTATCTTAAATTTTTAAAGTTCGGACTTAGAAAAAGAAACCCGTA
Source organism: Bacteroidales bacterium (assembly GCA_021107975.1). Taxonomy (GTDB): domain Bacteria; phylum Bacteroidota; class Bacteroidia; order Bacteroidales; family JAADJA01; genus JAADJA01. The sequence goes on from JAIORT010000567.1 coordinate 1,782, forward strand.
TTACTTTATTTCAGGCACTGTTTTTCTTTTAGTGCTGACTATCAGTTTTTATTTTGGCAGTAACCCAAAGATCATCTTTTTCCCTGAAACCCAACCCAAATACATAAACATTTTGGCTGAATTGCCAATAGGGACTGATATTGACGCAACAGACACGTTTATGAGGGAAATTGAAAATAAAGTATATGAGGTTATAGAGCCTAATAAAGATATTGTAAAATCGGTACTGACCATCGTTGGTAAAGGGGCAAATTCGGAAAATGAAGGTTTTAGCGGAAAATCCGGCGGACCAAACAGGGGATTGATAACGATAAGCTTTGTGGATTTTGAATTCAGGGGTGGCATTAACACAACGGATATTTTAAAGCAATTTAGCGATACGCTTATTGGCAGGTATCCGGGTGTGCAATTTTCAATAGATAAACAGATGGATGGTCCGCCCGCAGGTAAACCTGTTAACATAGAGGTAAGCGGTAAAGAATTTACAAAATTACTTTGGTTAACCGATACAATACAGGATTTTATCGAAGCAAGAAACATAGAAGGTATTGAAGGTTTGAAGATAGATCTTGACATAGGAAAGCCTGAATTGCTGATAAAGATCGACAGGGATAAGGCGCGCCGTTTCGGATTGTCCACCGGACAAATAGCTATGACCCTGCGAACAGCGCTTTTTGGAAAAGAAATATCGGATTTTAAAGATGGTGAGGATGAATACCCGGTTCAGTTGCGTTTAAAGGAAGAATACAGGAACAATATCGTTTCGCTGCTGAATCAGAGGGTTACTTTTCGGAGCCAGTCATCAGGAAAAATTATACAGGTTCCTATCTCCGCTGTCGCTGATATTGAATACAGCACCACTTACGGCTCGGTAATGCGAAAAGACCTTGACAGGGTAATCACAGTCTATTCAAACGTTTTGGAGGGATACAACGCTACTGAAATCAATAATCAGTTACGCGGGTTACTTGCTGATTTTGAAATGCCTGAAGGATACGACTACGAATTTACCGGCGAACAGGAAGAACAGCAGGAGTCCATGGCATTTTTAATTAAGGCTTTACTTATTGCCATTGCTGTTATTATGGTCATTCTTGTCAGCCAGTTTAATTCTGTTGTTAAACCTGCAATTATAATGTTTACCGTTCTTTTAAGCACCATTGGCGTGTTTGGGGGTCTCGCCACCTTTAATATGAGTTTTGTTGTAATTATGACCGGCATCGGAATCGTTTCTCTGGCAGGTGTTGTAGTTAACAATGGTATTGTATTAATTGATTATATAAACCTGGTAAAGAAACGTAAAAGAGTAGAGATGGGTTTGGGAGAAAATGCTATTTTACCAATAGATATATCAGTAAGATGTATTATAGAAGCCGGTAAAACAAGGCTCAGACCGGTATTGCTCACTGCCATTACAACCATTTTAGGACTTTTGCCTTTAGCATCGGGATTGAATATTGATATTATTTCCATGCTCCGGAATTTCGATCCGAAAATATATTTCGGTGGTGATAATGCCGCATTCTGGGGACCTATGTCATGGACCATAATATTCGGTTTGTCATTCGCTACTTT
>JAIORT010000563.1 GCA_021107975.1 Bacteroidales bacterium
AAACTTTAAGGGATAAGATGCTGAAAGACTTTAAGCATATACAGACAGCTCATTGTGAAAATGGAATTACAACAAGTCTGCTGAGATATCATGGTTTGGATTATATGAATGAACCTCTTGCTTTTGGAATTGGTTCAGGGCTTTTTTATATTCAAATACCTTTTATGAAAATAAATAATGGTCCTGCAATTTCTTTTCGTACCATGCCGGGAGCCGTTTTTAAAAGAACGTGTAAATCCTTGGGAATAGACGTTAAAAGGAAAAAATTTAAAGACCACAAAGCTGCCCATGACTTTCTTGATTTAAAAATTTCTGAGGGAGTTCCAGTTGCCTGCCAGGTTGGTGTTTTTCATTTAGCATACTTTCCTGTTAAATACCGCTTTCATTTTAATGCTCATAATCTTATTGTCTATGGTAAAAATCATGATAATTATTTTATTAGCGATCCTATAATGGAAGATGTTACAACTTTATCAGTTAAGGAATTGGGAAAAGCAAGATTTACTCAAGGTGCTTTTGCCCCCAAAGGTCATATTTATTATCCTGAGAATGTTGGCGAACCGGACATTGAACTTTTGAAAAAAGGAATAATCAGGGGGATTAAAAAAAATGTTCGTGATATGCTTCATATACCCGGGTATGTTGCAGGTGTAAAAGGAATAAAACATACTTCAAAGCAAATCCGCAAATGGCGCGAAAAACTTGGTCCGAAAAAGGCTGGTTTGTACCTGGGTCAGATTGTTAGAATGCAAGAGGAAATTGGAACCGGCGGTGGTGGTTTCAGGTTTATTTATGCAGCATTTCTCGAACAAGCCGCCAATTATTTGAAAGAGGATAAGTTAACAGGCATTTCAGAAGATTTTACAAAAGCAGGAGACCTGTGGCGTTCAAGTGCTGTTCAAATGGCAGGAATTTATAAAGGCAGGCTTGGCGAACAAAAAGATTATGATGAAACTGCTGATATATTATTAGAAATATACGAAACCGAAAAACTTGCTTTTAAAAAGCTTTCAAAATTGAAATTAAATAAATGACATCTCAAGCCTGCATTCAAATAAATAATCTTACAAAAAGGTATAGAGCTTCTAAAGAAGATAGTCTAAAGCAAGTTAGCCTTAATATTAATGCAGGAGAAAAATTTGGCATTTTAGGACCAAATGGTGCCGGCAAAACAACATTAATTTCAATTCTGTGTGGAATAATACAATCCACCGGTGGAAGTGTAAAATATTTTGAACAAGGTAATGCAGTAAACTTAAAAACTTTCAAAAAAAAAACAGGATTTGTACCGCAGGAATATGCTTTTTACCAGGAGTTAACACCTAATCAAAATTTAGAATATTTCGGAGCTTTATATAACCTGTCAAAAAAGGAAATAAATTATCGCACTGAAAAATTATTATCACTACTTGGGCTTTCTAAAGTATCAGACAAAAAGGTTCAAACCTTTTCGGGCGGAATGAAAAGAAGAATCAATCTGGCAATCGGGATAATTCATAAACCGACAATTCTGTTTTTAGACGAACCTACTGTTGGAGTTGATGTACAAAGCAAGAATGCAATTATCGGGTTCCTGAATGAACTAAACAAAGAAGGCACCACAATTATTTACACTTCTCATCATATATCTGAAGCGGAAGAGTTCTGCAATTATATCGCCTTATTGGACCATGGGAAATTAATTGCTTGTGATAGTCTTACTAATCTTTTGAACCTTCACGAATCGTCAGGTTTAAAGTCTTTATTTATAAATTTAACAGGGGAGGATTATCGCGACAATGTTTAAGTTATGGGCTTCAATAAAGAAAGAATTTTACTTGCTACTTAGCGATAAAGTTGGCTTGGTTCTGATGTTTGTAATGCCCTTATTACTGGTTTTTGTAATTACAATTATCCAGGATAGTGCATTCAAATTAGTAAATGAAAATAAAATTTCAATACTAATTGTCAATCAGGATAATGGAAACCAGGGAAAAAAATTAGTTGAATTATTAAAGAGGTCAGGGTTATTTGAAACTGAAGAAGACAATAATATCCCTGCCGGTAAGGTTAAAGATGAATTACTGAATAGGGATAAACTTATTGCTCTTTTTATTTCGTCTGATTTTTCTTTGAAATTAAATGAAAAGGTAGGACAGGTAAGCAGCTTAATGATGGAAGAGTTAGGATTAAAAGATACTTCCAAAGGTTCTAAAGACATTAAACTTCCTTCACTGATTTTTTACCATGACCCTGTTTTACAGGAAAATTACTGCTATTCACTGATAAGTATTATTTATTCCTTTTTAGATGCTGTTGAAAATTCATTAATGATAGAAAACTTTTATTTGGAAATGGGTTTTGAAAAAGTACCTGAAAAGTTAAAAGAAAAAATCATATCAAATAAAGTAAATATAATCCAAATACCGGCTACAAGTTCCGACAGCGATGTATTGCCAAATTCAACACAACACAATGTTCCTGCATGGACAATTTTTGCTATGTTTTTTATGGTGGTTTCACTCGGTAACAACATAGTTAAAGAACGCATTAACGGTAGTTTTATAAGGTTGAAAACTATGCCAACCAACTTTTTTTTAGTTTTGGTAAGTAAGATGATAATCTATCTGGTAGTTGCAATTTTACAGGTTGCACTTATTTTCTCGGCAGGTGTGTTTTTATTCCCTTTTATTAATCTGCCTCAATTGGTTTTGCCATCCAATATCTTTGCATTTGGCACTGTAGTATTAATATGCGGCTTATCAGCAGTAAGCTATGCATTAATGATTGGTTCGATTGCAAAAACACAAGAGCAGGCAAATGGATTTGGCGCCGTATCAATTATTATATTTGCAGCGCTTGGAGGAATTTGGGTTCCGGTATTTGTAATGCCGGAGTATATGCAGTTTATAAGCAATTTTTCACCATTGCATTGGTGCCTTGAAGGGTTTTATGTTTTGTTTCTGAAAGGTGGATATTGGACTGAATTATATAAAATAATATTGCCTTTGTTTATATTTATTGTATGTTGCCAGTTGATAACATATTTAAAGTTAAGAGTTGAAAAAATTATTTAATAATGGAATTGGAAAAGTTAAAGCACAAATTAAAGGAACAGATGATTGAATATCTGAATTTATTAGATATTACACCTGATGATATTAAAGATGACGAACCTTTATTTGGAGGAAGTCTCGAATTAGATTCGATTGATTCATTAGAATTAATTATTTTGCTTGAAAGAGAATACGGTATTAAAATCAACAGTACGGCAGAAGGACGAAAAGTATTAATAGACGTAAATACTATGGCTGATTATATAATTGAAAAGTC
>JAIORT010000298.1 GCA_021107975.1 Bacteroidales bacterium
GCAGCCCATTTTGAAACTAAATCGTAATTCGGTTCAATAATAACTCTCATAATTTTAATTTTTTTAATATTATTTTAGATATCAGAAATTATTTTTTTGTTTTTAATATTTTCTTTCCCCCCTTAGCCTTAGCCTTTTATAAAACTTTCTTCATTCTTTCAATCAGTTCATTACCAAGATTTGTCTTTTTCACAATATGTTCTTTTGTTGCAGAAACAGTGATATTACTTTCAAATTCCCCTCTGACCTGTTCAAAATCAATTTGTTTATCAGTTTCTTCCCCGTCCATTCCAAATCCTGTTTTAGTGTTAAGAGAAAATTCTTTTTTTGCATCTTCATAAAGCATATTATCTAAATCCACCACACTTTTTTTCCATTTTTCTATTTGTTCCATTATATCCTGTGCAGTTATTTCATTTATTGTTTTTCCAATACGTTTTTGTAAAACATCAATTACCCATGTCCACTCATAAGTATAATAATTATCATGTATCGACTTGAAATAACTGTCAACCTGTTCCAGAGTATTTATTTTTTCATTTTCCATATCAGAAAGCAATTTTTTAACAATTTCTTCCGGGGCTATCAATCCTGCCAGATCAACCCATTTCCCTGTTCCGACAGGAGTATCGGGTTTTAGTCTTTTCTGAATCTCTTTATCGTTTTTAAAATTTATTTTTTCAAGTCGTTTAATTAATGAATTTCCAAGGAATTTATTAATTCCTATTTCGTATAATCTAATGCCTTTGTTAAGTGACGGATTAAGGATTTTACATCTTTGATAGAAATAATGATCTGAAGATTCCCCCGATGAGTTTTTTAATCTGTTAAGTATCTCATCTCCCTTAATCATTTTTTGGATTGTATATGGACTCAACAGGTTGAAATTTATATAATCAAGCTTATTAGGGTCTTTTCGTTTATCACGTTTCGGCCATTTCTGAGCATCTCTGACAGTGCCTACACTGCGTAGATTTATTCCAGGAATCAAAACACTGTCATCATGTTTTTCAATCAAATATGAAAATGGAAGATCAGAAGTATCCGAATTTTTATAATGCCTGCCCATAACAAGAGAAAACGCCCCGACTTTGGCAGGCCATAATAAATAGGAATCACTTGTTGTTTTTGATCCCCTTTCAACTATCCCCTGATGAATTGGACCTAATTTATACATGTGGTTACTTTGGTTCGATCCGCTACCTGCATTTAAAAATGAAAACAAACCTGCAATCAATAATGTGGATTTATGGTGTGTAACGGTATATGGTCCTGCAAAAATGGCACATGCTTCACCATGAAATCCCTGGCAATTAGCAAAGAATAAAGAATTTTCGGCAGAATAATGTTTACTCAGTTCACATCCCTGCCCAATAAAACAATGTGAAATCAATGTTGCATCAGATATTTTTGAACCTGAGCATACAATAAAATCTTCAACTATTACCCCGGGACCAAAATATACGGGATCTTCCACTGAACTATTTATAGTACCGTTTGATAACCTATATACACCTTCAATTGTACTATTTACACCGATTTTAACATTTTTTATGGTTCTGCAATTGATTAGCTTTGCACCACGTGCGATTAACCCCATTGAAGATGTAACGGATTTGGTATAATCAGCTATTACTTTTTCAAGCGCTTTAATAACTTTGGGCATGTGCCTGTATAAAGCTAAAATATATGCCGTATGTGCTGAAAGATAGTCATAGATTGGTATTTCCCTGCCTCCACCTTCATTGATCGCTTCAACTATTACTCCGTTGCCAAATGAACATTCGCCTTCAACTGCAATTATGTCAACATTTTCAATTACAACATCGTCCTCAATAATATAATTTGCCAGGTAATTTTTAATTTGCCCGATATATACATTATTGCCGATAATACAATTATGTATAGTTGCATTACTTATTCCTGCAGGTTTTTTAACGCCGCCGAAAAAAGTAATTTCTTTACCAAATACGCCTAATTTAATTTTACCTGAAAATTTTGTTGATTTTACTTCTCTTGGATCAAATTGATCAGCAACCTGAATATTTGTCCAATCACAAGAACTACAACCCTGTGATATCAATTGATCAATTTCCTTTTTTGTTAATGAACGGTAATTTTGTGTCATTTTCTATAATTTTTTTTGTTTGAATTAAAGCAGGCAAAGGAAAACAATAAATCTCAATAAAAAAATATTTTCACCCTAACATTTCCATAACACAAATTTTTAAAATCACCCTAACATATTTATTAGTTTTATAATATTTCAAATTTATAATATTTCAATAATAAATTTCGTAAATATCAGGATGACAGGTAAAAGTAAAATTATTTCTATCTGATTCGGTTTTATATCAAGAATCTGTTTTCATCAATTTCACCATAAAGTAACAAATTGATTTTATTTTCTTTTATCAATTATTACCATAATATTGTTTAATGATAAAATGATAGAATGATAAAATGGAATAATAAATAACATTTATGTATTTAATCATTTACGCATTTACTATTATATACCCGTAATAAATATAACCAGGTTTGTTTCTTTTGGAAGGTTTAATTTTTTTCTGAGGCGAATCCTGCTAATTTCTGCGCTGCCAGATGTAATACTTAATAATTGTGCAATTTCTTTTGTGCTAAAGTTCATTCGCAGATATGCACATAATTTCTGGTCTTTCGGAGTAAGATTTAAAAATTTTTTATTCAAGCGATGAAAGAACCCGGGATGTACATTCTCAAAATGGAGCTTAAAATCCTGCCAATTGCTTTCCAATTGTATATTTGCTTTTATTTTATTAATAAGTTCATTCAACTTTTGTTTGGAATCTGAATTAACCCCATCTATTAGTTTGTTAATATCTTCTTTTATTTGTAACAGAACTTCATTTTTTTGAACAACATGCATGGCAAAAGAAGCCAATTGACGGTTTTTAATATCAATGTCGGTTATAAATTTTTCTTTTTCTAACTGACTTGATCTCTGTTGTTTCTTTACTATTTTGATTTTTTCTTTTGCTTGCTTCAGGTCGGTTATATCTCGGTTGGATCCCCGCTGTCCTAAATATTTTCCATCCTTACCATAAACAGGCTGACAATAAAGTCCTATCCATCGCTGTTTTTTACTTCGGGTTTTAATGCGAAATTCAAATTGTTTATTTTCGGCATTTAATTCCAATACATTATTTATATATTTTTTAAACTTTACTTTATCATTTGAATGAATAATTCTGTTTATTAAATCCTGGTCCGATATAAATTCTTCAGGAGAATATCCTGTAATTTTTTTACATGAAGGAGAAACAT
>JAIORT010000931.1 GCA_021107975.1 Bacteroidales bacterium
TTTGAATGTCACCTGGTATGTTAATCCAAATCCTGAAGGCCTGAGGGGTTAAGGAGAATTCATCCAGGGCTTTTTTCGGCAAGGATTTGCCATAGGCTTTTTGTTTTTCCTTTACGGTAAAACCAATTTTTTTCTTTGGTCTATTTTCAATATTTATTAATTGGTCCAACTTCTCAAAAACAATCTGAAACCGTTCATCAGTGATTTGTTTTAACTCTCCGAGTTCTTTCCTGAGCTCTTCATTATCCAGAACCATTTGTCTGAGCTTGGTAAAAACCCGCATTATCTGTATATTTACCTGAACAGCCCTCTCGCTCTTTAAAACAGAGGAAAGCATAAGCACACCATGCTCTGTAAATGCAAATGGAGGAATACGCAATCCCATTATATATTGATTGGAGGTCGCAAATTGCGACCTCCAATTTTTTAATTCCTCTTTTGTGAGTTCAAACATGAAATCTTCCGGGAATCTTTCAATATTCCTTCGTACCTGTTCCTTTAGACGTTTTGTTTCAATACCGTAAAGCTCTGCCAGATCTCTGTCCAGCATTACTAAGGAGGTTGTTTCTGGGCATGGATAAATGATCGGTTTTTAATTTTTCCACAGGAACTTCAGGCGGAAGTTTCCCTTCGTTCATTATCCTTAATCCGTGACATTTGAACGGTATTTATCGCAGTAATCTTCAATTAAGATGTTGATTTATTAGTCAAAATATTGCAATATACACCTGTCTGAAAAACTCACTCAACAGGTGAAAAAATGAAACGATTTATCCTTGAACAATCTGACGACGAGTTCTATACAAGCCACTCAGGCTTAGCCCTGGCCGGCCTCTGCATCAACCGATACAGCGAGCTGTCACAGGTGATTGGACGAAAAATGGACAACACCGGTAACCTCATATCTCACACCGACATCCTTCGCAGTTATCTTGGCCTGTTATGCCTTGGCAAAAGCGATTATGAGGCCATTACGTCTATGCGTCAGGACACTTACTTCAAAAACGCCCTCGACATTAAAAATGTTCCGTCTGCGGAAAGACTGCGGCAGCGATTTGATGAGGAGGCCAAAAAATTTCTGCCGATTGCGCAAAAATGTTCAGTGGACATGCTGAAAAATGGAAAAGCCAACATTACTCCGCTTGATACAGGGCATGTTCCACTTGATGCCGATGTCTTCCCAATGGACAATTCGGGCACGCAAAAAGAAAAGGTGAGCCGTACCTATCACAACTATGACGGCTATGCACCTATCGCTGCATACCTTGGCCTGGAGGGCTGGTGTCTTGAAGTTGAACTTCGTCCAGGCAGTCAGCACAGCCAGGAAGGCTTTGTTCCTTTCATAAAAAGGGTTATTGGCAGGGCCAGAGTTCTGACCAAAAAGAAGCTGTTGGTACGTCTTGACTCTGCCCATGATGCAATAGATACCCGTGTTTTGCTGCGTAACGAAAAGAAGGTCTCCTACATTATTAAATGGAATCCCAGAAGGGAAAATACCAGTGAACTTTGCGAAAAAGCCTTTGCCGAGGGAAAGGTCACAGAACCCCGCGATGGAAAAAGAGTTGCCCTGCTTACGGTCCGTAAACGCCAGGTTCATAAGGAGAAGACTTATATTTTCACCAAAGTTGTCCGGGTAACGGAACGTACTGTGAACAAACACAGGCAACGCCTGCTTGTGCCGGATATAACTATAGAAGGCTGGTGGACGAATCTGGTTCTTCCTGAGGAAAAGATCATCGCTCTCTATCAGAATCGTGGCTTGAGCGAGCAGTTCCACAGTGAGTTCAAAACCGACCTTGATCTTGAACGATTGCCCAGTGGGAAATTTGCCACCAATGCATTAGTCATGGCTCTGGGTGCTTTTGCCTATAATGCCCTACGATTTATAGGTCAACTTGGCCTGTTGGGAGAAAAATCACCGGTTCGGCACCCTGCCAAAAGGCGTCGAATTAAAACGGTTATGCAGGAATTGATCTACCAGGCAGCCCGTTTGATCAGGAGTGGGCACCGGTTACGATTACGTTTCAGCTGCTACTGCCCAGCCTATCCGGCATTCTCCGGAGTCTATGGCAGATTGTTGGCATGAGCCTGATTACTTTCCTGCCTAAAAAAGCCAAAAAACAGGAGAAGTGCGCCCTTTTGGTGCGATTTACGTCAGATTTTCAAAGATCATAGCCGTTGCAAGCCACACTATGGGTGCGATGCATCAGCTGGCAAGGTCGCAATGTAAAAAATGCGCGGCTGTGACCATAAGATGTACCTACAGCCTATTGCGTCACTGATTCAGGATAATATCTGTGCTTTATTCAAAATAACCGTTTTATCACGAAAACCTGCTATTGAAGTATTATAAAGGACGACAAATTTATCAGCATTTTTAATAATATCGCTTATTCGCTTTCCTTCATAAATGAAAATAAAACCTCTGGCCTTTGTTCCATCTACCATTTTGATAATAACGGGTTTTGGGGTACCTTCCAGCATGAAAGTATTCCTTTAGGGTTCGCGTAAAAATAAGTTCGCAATTTCAAATGTTAAGGCGCAAGGCCGACAAGGCGTTAAAAAACATGAATATCAAGCATATTCAGAGTTTTCGCAACGCAGTCAGGCGAGGTGAAACAGCGTATGCTCTGCTACATCTGTGGTAAATTTAACAGGGAGATAATGAGATATTATCAATATAATTTCTGCGGTCTATGGTTATTTTATCTGTGCAGAGTTCGGTTCTGCGGTCAAATCTGCTTCTGCGGTCTTTGAAGGACCTTCTTTCCGGCGTGTAATCGTAATATGCAAACTCCCGCCTGTCCTTTTCTGAACGCCTTCCGCCATTATCCTGTGGGAATATTTCATTTTTTAATGTGTTTATCAAGGGAAAACCTTATTTTAATTAGTTTAATGCGGTTTCAATATTTTGATCTATATTCCTATAAATTACAGCAAACTTCATGCCAAAGATAATAAATAAGAAAAATAGTCAAAAAATTAAGACAGTTATTTAAATATTACAAACAGAAAGTATTTTTAAATAGATACTTTAATGCAATAATATAGAAAAAAATACCAGAATTTTGTGAAAAGTTTTACTTAGGGTTCGCTTAGAAATAATTTTAGTTGACACTTGGTGAAAGTGTCGTTAACGTTCACTTTCTTCAAGGTTAACCAAAAGGGTAATTTATGAAATGAAAGGACGTATTCTTAGTATCTTACAAGAAAAAAAGAGAGTTGTTTCAGGGGAGAAACTTAGCTCCAAGCTTGGGATTTCAAGGGTTTCAATCTGGAAGCATATTAATAAGCTTCAGGAATTT
>JAIORT010000078.1 GCA_021107975.1 Bacteroidales bacterium
GTTTCCGATGAAGTTGATTACGACCCGTATGGAACAAGCGGCGCTATAAACCCCCTGATGGGAGACGTGAGTCTTAACAGTATTATACAGGCGTATGATGCTTCACTTGTGCTTCAACACTCAGCCTTAATAATTACACTTAACCCTACCCAACAAATCGTGGCTGATGTAAGCGGTAACGGAAGCATTACAGCTTACGATGCATCCCTGATACTTCGGTATGTAGTTGGTTTAATTAATTATTTCCCGGCTGAAATACTTGCTCCGGTTCCCAATTTTGTTTCTGATGTGGAACTTGTAATTAGTAATGAGGAGGTTGAACCCGGAGAAGAATTTAGCCTTCCGTTAAGTATAACAAATGTTTCGGGAGTATTTGCATTGCAAATGACTATTGAGTACAATTCCGGATTATTAGAAGCGCAAAATATGGAAAGTTTAATAAATGGCATGAACGCCACTTTTAATATTGATGAAATAAACGGGTTAATTCATATTTGTTTTGCCGGTATCGAATCATTAGAAAGTAATATGACTATTGCTAATATCGTATTCAAAGCAAAAGATGATATTACAACCGGAGTAACTACTCCTGTTACAGCTACGTTCTTTATGGCAAATGAAACTGATCTTACATGGAATGTTACTAACGGAAGTGTATCTATCAACGGCTTTGCAACAGGTTTCGATAATTATTTTGAAAATGAAGACAAACTGCTGACTTGTTATCCTAATCCGTTCACGGATAATCTGTATATAAATTACATAGTTCTTGGTGATGGTGATAATGTGTTCATAGCCGTTTATGATATGTATGGTCAGGAAGTTGCTGAAGTGGTAAATGCAAAGCATGATTCTGCTTCATATAATATTTCGTGGAAAGGGAACGATCAAAACGGATTGAAATTAACTACGGGCACTTACTTCATCAGGATGATTTCAGGAAATAAAACGGAAACACAAAAGATACAGGTTGTCAGGTGAAAAAAATAGTCATTAGGTCATTAATTGACAGCGAAGCGAATGGCTATCAATGACACGAAGTAAATGACAGCGAAGCGAATGACTATCAATGACACGAAGTAAATGACAGCGAAGCTAAATGACAACAAATGAAAACTTTGATGAAATAATATAACATATAAAACTGACAATTATGAAACGTATCAAATATATAATAGTTCTCCTGATGATGTTTCTGCTTGTTAATAATATTAAAGCAGATCCTATCCAGGTGCGAATTCCTGACAGCACTAAAACAGTTAATGATTTTGTTGATATGCCAATACTTATAGACAGTTCGTTAACTGGCGAAAACGTTTACTCTTACCAGTTCTACATTACTTATACCAGTTCAAGGCTTAGTTTCGTGTCTGCGGAAGTAACAGGAACAATGTCGCAAGTATGGGGTGCTCCGGTTGTTAACAATAACACACCCGGAATACTTTATCTTGCTAATGCCGGAACATCTGTATTAAGTGGTACAGGTGTTCTGTTGTACTTACGTTTTGAATGTATAAATTCGGGTTCCGCCTATATCAATTTCAGCGGCGGTACGGCAAGCAATTTTTTTAATGAAGGTACTCCTGAAATGATTCTTGATAATGGTTCGGTTTACATCAATGCTTTACCTACAATAAATATATCTCCTGATAACGGCTTACTTACAGTGGGAGACCAGATGCAATTTTATGTGAGTGGCGGAACATCGCCATATAACTGGGATGTTACAAATCCCTCCGTTGCTTCGATAGATGGCGCAGGTTTGTTAACAGCCAACTCCCATGGTTTTACAAGGGTAGTGGCTGAAGATGATACGGGCATAAGGGATACCACAACCGGTTTCATCGAGATAAGGGCGATGAAATTAACCATTCCTGATACAAGCGCATGGCAGGGAAGTTCCATTGATATTCCGGTATATTCAACCGACCTTACAGGCTTGAATATTCTTTCGGGAAATTATAGCCTGAGCTTTAACCAGAATATACTTACGGCAACAACATACATAACAACCGGAACTTTGTTAGAAAGTTATTCGAACATATCATTCAACAATTCACATCCGGGAGAATTGCATGTTGCTTTTGCCGGTACTTCACCCTTAACCGGCAGTGGAATATTGATGTATATAAGTTTTGACGTTTCGCCAACTGCCACCGGAGCAACATGGATTAATTTTACCGATGCTTTATTTAACGAGGATTTGCTTGCTAATACTGATAACGGTTATTTTACGGTTAACTATTCAACTGTCAGCGTTTCGCCCTATACTTACAGCCTCGTTGCAGGTGAAACGGTTTTATTCAGCGCAAGCGGAGGTGTGCCGCCTTATTCATGGGCAAGCAGCGATAACGGTGTTGCAACGATAGATGCAACAGGTTTGCTTACGGCTCACCACAGTGGTGTGATACAGGTTACGGCTACAGACAATGTAGGTATTTCAGGTTCGAGCGGAAATATTACTGTTTACGATACTTATGTTACTATTCCGAATGTAAATGCACCGGTTAATTCAACTTATGACCTGCCCATACTCATTTCTAATCTGCCTGCCGGGCAATCGGTTTATGCTATTGAAGGAACTATAAGTTTTGAAACGCCCGAACTGGAGGCTATAGACATAATTACTACCGGAACAATGAGTAACGGATGGACTGCCGTTAAAGTTATTTCGGGAAATGAAATAACTTTCGCACTTGCCGGAACAACTAATTTTAATACTCCGGGAGCTATGTTCAAGATCAGGTTTCAGTTGACCCCTGACTTAACTCCGGGTGAAAATGCCTACGTTCACATTGATAATATTTTGCTGAATGAAGGAGTACCATTACCCTGGACAGTAAACGGAAGCATTACAGGAGTTGCCGGAATAGTAGTCAGTTTAAAAGCAAACCTTGAAGGACCATTCACCGGACCAGATATGAATACCGATCTTAATTCAGGTGGGTATCTGCCAACATCACAGCCATACAATATTTCTCCCTGGTATTACTCCGGAATTGAAAATGTCGGCGCCATTCCAAACGGAAATGTAACAGACTGGGTGTTAGTAGAACTTAGAGAAACTACGGGCGATGCCTCAACAGCAATTCCTGCCACAATGATAGAACGTCAGGCAGCTTTATTACTGAATGACGGATTAGTCGTGGGAATGGACGGTATCAGTAACCTTATTTTCAGTTCAACTGTTACCAACAACTTATTTGTAATTGTATGGCATCGTAACCATCTCGGCATCATGTCAGCTATTCCGGTAACAATAAGCGGAGGTATTTACACTTATGATTTTACAGCACCTGCCGG
>JAIORT010000433.1 GCA_021107975.1 Bacteroidales bacterium
ACCTAACAGGTTAAAAAAACCTGTTAGGTTTGTATCGCCCTGTTAGGTTTGGGTCGCAAACGTCAGAATCGATTTTTTAATCCGGTTAATTGCGTCTCTGAGTTCTTCTTCTGTAATAACCAAAGGAGGAGCAAAACGGATGATATGACCGTGAGTTGGTTTTGCCAGGACGCCGTTTTCAGCCATTTCTATGCAAACATCCCAGGCTTCCTTGCCATTGGTTGGCTTAATAATAATTGCGTTCAGTAAGCCTTTACCTCTTACAAGTTCAATCATAGGAGAATCAATATTTCGCATTTCTTCCCTGAAAATCTTTCCAAGATATTCTGATTTTTCTGCAAGGTTTTCTTCTTTAACTACTTCGAGTGCAGCGATACCAACTTTAGCAGCAACCGGATTACCGCCAAATGTAGAACCATGCTGACCCGGCTTGATAGTGAGCATAATGTCATCATCGGCAAGAACGGCAGAAACCGGATAAACACCTCCTGAAAGAGCTTTGCCCAGGATGAGGATGTCCGGTCGCACATTTTCATAATCGCAGGCAAGAAGTTTACCTGTCCGTGCAATACCGGTCTGGACTTCATCAGCAATGAACAGGACGTTTTTAGCTTTACACATTTCATAAGCCTTTAACAGATAGCCTTCATCAGGAACGAAAACACCGGCTTCACCCTGAATTGGTTCTACCAGGAAACCTGCAACATTTGGGTCATCCAATTCTTTTTCAAGCGCATCCAAATCATTATAAGGTATCGTAATAAATCCCGGTGTATATGGTCCGAAACCATCACGAGCATCAGGATCGGTTGATATGGATATTACCGTAATAGTTCTTCCGTGGAAATTGTTTTCACAAACAATAATCTTAGCTTCATTTTCAGGAACGCCTTTCTTTTCGTAAGCCCATTTGCGGCAAATTTTAAGTGCTGTTTCATCGCCCTCGGCGCCGGTATTCATTGGCAACACTTTATCGTATCCGAAATATTCGGTAATATATTTTTCATAAACGCCTAAAGCATCGTTATAAAAGGCACGAGAGGTAAGCGTAAGTGTTTGAGCCTGGTCAACCATAGCCCGGACTATCTTCGGATGGCAATGACCCTGATTTACCGCCGAATAGGCAGATAAAAAATCAAAATACTTTTTTCCCTCCATATCCCAAACATAGGGACCTTCGCCTCTTGAGAGAACTACCGGTAACGGATGGTAATTATGTGCGCCATATTTTTCTTCTAATTTCATCAAATCCTGTGATGTCATTGTCTCTATCATATCTTTATTATTTTAAAGGGTTTTATACTATTTTCTGAATGACAAAAATATAATTATTACCTCCTCTTGCAAAAAAAATACATAAAAATATTTTCATAATAATTGCAATCGAAAAGAATATTTATACATTTGCATCGGTTTAATCTTAAAAAAAATAAAATTATGGCTTACGTAATAAGTGACGATTGTACTGCTTGTGGTACATGTATCGACGAATGTCCGGTAGAAGCAATTTCCGAAGGTGATATTTATAAAATTGACCCTGATATTTGTACGGATTGCGGATCGTGTGCAGATGTTTGTCCGGTAGAGGCTATTAGCCCGGAAGAATAATGATTCATGAACGGAAATAAATAAAAGTCCCGCAAGGGACTTTTTTATTTTATCTCGGTATTCTCCATGAAAATCCAAGGTTGATAAAATATTTATCAGTATTATCAGATATTCCTGTGCCTGCCGATAAATCCAATTGAAAGTTATGTCTTATCAGATATGTCAGCCCGCCGTCAATTAGATGATTTGGCAAATTACCATTATCAAAATTACCATAGCCTTCAATAAAAGCTGCAAGTTTTGGGATAATATTATAACTTAACACCGCACTATAAACAAAAAATCCGTCTGCGGTTTCACCATTATAAGCAAAACCTAAATTATAGCCAAACAAGAATTTATTACTTAAAGTATGTGATGCCACTATTTTGGCTATAGGATAGCTAAATGTCGGTTTTAATCTTTCTTCACCGATGTGTCGTAAGGTCATATCAGCCAGAAATGCCATTTCGGGTCTTAATCCTTTTTCTTCAATTATAAATATTTTAATCCCGACCGCAACAGACCCCATACCTGCGAAAGTGGAATCATGGCTGGATTCCTTTATACAAACATTTCTGTTTTGATAAGAACCCGCAAGTCTTAATTCAAGGTTTTCAAATAAACCGTATCTTAAAACAGTTGGTCCAACGATAATATTTTCAATATTGAACTCATCATCTGATTTTGTTTCATAAATAAAACCGGTTTCAATCTGCAACGATCCTTTAGGTACTATCACGGGAGATGCCGTTTGCTTTGGACGGTCGGTAACCAATTTAGGAATTGTATCGGTTTGTGCTATCAGATGAACTGTTGAAGTAATAAAAACTATAAGTGTCAGAAATAATATTTTTCTATTCATATTAAATAATAAAAAAGGTAAAATTAACAAAAATAAATTAATGATTATTATTAGAATACTCTCCGGCTTTTTTTTAATTTTGAATTTCTTTTACAGAATCAATACTTATGTGTAACAAAGTTCAAATCCAAAAGGCTGCCGAAATACTTCGAAAGTCGAAATACACAATTGCTTTCACGGGCGCCGGAATATCAGTTGAGAGCGGGATACCTCCATTCAGGGGCGATGATGGTATCTGGAGTAAATATGACCCTAAAACGCTTGAGTTAGGTTTTTTCTATGAAAACCCATTAGAATCGTGGGAAGTTATCAAGCAGTTGTTTTATGATTTTTTTGGGAATGCAAAATCCAATAAAGCACATATTGTTCTCGCTGAGATGGAGAAACAAGGAATGCTAAAATGTGTAATCACACAAAATATAGATAATTTACACCAGCAAGCAGGAAGTAAGGTAGTACATGAGTTTCATGGTAATTCTCAGAAGCTTGTTTGCACCGGTTGCCATTCATATTTTGTGCCCGAAGATATTGATTTTGACAACTTGCCGCCATATTGCAGTAAATGCGGCGGACTCTTAAAACCCGATTTTATCTTTTTCGGTGAGAGTATTCCTGTGGATGCTTTTGAAAATTCAGTTGAAGCTGCCGGCAAAGCCGATGCAGTGATTCTAATAGGTTCAACAGGCGAGGTCATGCCTGCCGCTCAAATTCCGTATATTGCCAAGCAGAACGGAGCGACTATCATTGAAGTCAATCCTGAGAAATCAAATTTTACACGGTCAATCACTGATGTTTTCCTTGAAGGTAAAGCTGCGGAAGTTATGGAAAAACTTAATGATGCATTGTTTGG
>JAIORT010000416.1 GCA_021107975.1 Bacteroidales bacterium
AAACAAATTGAATTTTTCATTAATATTGCATAAAATAAAAAATTATATGCTATGAAAGATTTTTTCAAATTTATGTTTGCCTCGATGTTGGGATTCTTCCTGATATCCATTATCTTATTCTTTATATTTATGGGAATAATGATGGCTATGCTCTCATTTGCTAAAACGGAAGAAGTAGTCGTCAATGATAAAACTTTATTACATTTAAAATTCGACTACCGTATTGAAGACAGGGCATCAAAAAACCTGGTAGATTTTGGTTTTGATTTTGGGTCTTTTAAAACAAATCTCGGACTTAACGATATTTTAAAGAATCTGGAAAAAGCTAAAACGGATGACAGAATTGAAGGCATTTATCTTGACTTAATGGAAATACCTTCGGGACTGGCAACAATTTCAGAGATAAGAAAAGCGCTCGCAGATTTTAAAGAAACAGGTAAATTTATTTATGCTTATGGTGAAATACTCACACAAAAAGCATATTACCTGGCTTCGGTAGCAGATAAAATTTACCTTAATCCGGAAGGAGTGGTTGATTTCAGGGGGTTTAATGGTGAGGTTGTATTTATTAAGGGATTACTTGAAAAACTCGAAATAGAGCCGCAAATAATACGTCATGGGAAATTTAAAAGTGCCATTGAGCCTTTAATTCTCGATAAAATGAGTGAAGCAAACAAAGAACAAACCCTTGCTTTTATTTCGTCAATGTGGAAAAGTTCGATTGAGGAGATTTCTTATTCAAGAAATATTGAAGTTGAAAAATTAAATATAATAGCCGATAAATTAGAGACTCAGCAAGCAGAAGACGCTTATAAGCTGCACATCGTCGATTCGTTGATTTTTATGGATCAGTTCCTTTCGATATTGACAAATAAAGTGAACATAGAGCAAGTAAAGAAAAATAATCTGATTTCATTAAGCAAATATAATAAAGCCAGAGTAAAAGGTGCTAAGAAAAAAAGAAGCAGAAATAAAGTAGCCGTAATTTATGCTTTGGGTAGTATAGCCCAGGGAGAAGGAAGTGATAAAATGATCGGTTCAGATAAAATTGCACGGGAAATAAGAAACGCCAGGTTAGATAAATCAATCAAGGCTATTGTTTTGCGTGTAAATTCACCAGGAGGTGATGCCATTGCTTCGGATATTATTTTAAGAGAAGTTATGCTTGCAAAACAAGAAAAACCCATTGTCGTTTCGATGGGTAATGTAGCTGCCTCAGGAGGTTATTATATTTCCTGCGGCGCTGATAAAATTATTGCCGATCCAACTACAATTACAGGCTCTATCGGGGTTTTCGGATTAATACCTAACTTTCAGAAATTTTTTAATAATAAACTCGGAATAACATTTGATAATGTGAAAACAAATGAAAATTCCGATTTTCCATCAGTTACAAAACCTTTATCAGAATATCAGTATCACATAATACAGGTAGGAGTTGATAGGATTTATGAAACTTTTATTAATCATGTTGCAAATGGAAGAAATATGACAAATGAAGAGGTAAACGAAATTGCCCAGGGAAGGGTATGGAGTGGCGCAGATGCAGTAAAGATTGGTTTGGTTGATGAATTAGGAGGTTTGGAAGATGCTATACAGGAAGCAGTTGACCTAGCTGCACTTGAAGATTACAGATTAATAGAATTACCAAGACAAAAAGAACTATTTGAACAAATAATGGAAGATATTGTAGGGGAAACTAAACTTAAATTTTTAGAAAAAGAATTAGGTCAGAATTACCGATATTACAATTATATAAAGGAAGTAAATCAAATAAAAGGAGTACAAGCACGACTGCCATTTGAAATCGATATTGAATAAAAAAAAGCCGTCCTGAAAGGGGCGGCTTTTTTTATATAAAAACAATATCCTGAATTACTTCAACATCTATTGCCTTGTTTAGCGATTTTATTAATTTATTACGGGCATACATAAGTTCATTTTTTAAAGCAGCAGAATCAAGTTTAATATAAAGGGTTTTTTTTCTAATAAACAATTTTTCCGTATGCTTCGAAATCAATTCGCCTACCACATTGTCCCATGAATTGATCAACTTGGTTTCATTTATACCATCTTTTAGCTTATAAGCTTCAAGCAGTTCTGTGATAGCTTCTTTGAGCGTTTGTTCGTTGGTGGCTTTCAATTATAAATATTTTAAAGCACTAAATTAATAATTATTTTCTAATTCAAAAGCCTGCCCATCGACAATATCGAATATTTTGTGATCGATTTTTACCTGCCTGAAAATATTTTCTATCCTCTCTTTTTGAGTATCGGTAATAAAAGCCTGCCCGAAACTATTTTCGCTTACAAGTTGAATAATTTGCTTCACTCTTGTTTGGTCAAGCTTATCGAAAATATCATCGAGTAATAATATGGGTTTGAAACCTTTGATATTTTTTGTATATTCAAATTGAGCAAGTTTAATAGCAATAATATAGGATTTTTGCTGACCCTGTGAACCGAACTTTTTAACCGCATTCTCATCTATATTCATCAATAAATCATCTTTATGTATTCCTGCAGTTGTATATTTTGCCATCCTGTCCTTTTCTACCGAAACAGCGAGCAGTTCCCCTAATGTACGATCGTTTAGCTGGGAATCATACGATATGCTTACTTTTTCTTTCCCCTTAGTAATGAAATCAAAATAATGCTGAAATAATGGTATAAACTCAACCAAAAATTCCTTTCTTTTTGAGTGAATTTTTTCGCCAAGCTTAATTAACTGAACATCCCAGATTTCAAGGGATGACCTGTCGAAATAATTTTGTTCGGCAAATTTTTTAAGTAAAATATTTCTCTGAAGTAAAGCTTTATTATAGTTAATCAAATCATCAAGATATATTTTATCAAATTGCGAAATTACCGAATCGATGTACTTCCGTCTCACGTCACTACCTTCGTTTATAAGATCCCTGTCATAAGGAGATATCATCACAAGCGGGTATAAGCCGATATGGTCAGATAGCCTGTTATATTCTTTATCGTTTAATTTGAACTGCTTTTTATGGTTTCTTTTTTGAACACAGGAAACTAAATCTCCAAGGTTATGATTTTTTTGATATGTGCCATGAATAGCAAAGAAAGGGGCATCATGTTGTATATTCTGAAAATCGATAGGATTAAAATAACTTTTACAGAACGAAAGATAGTGGATGGCATCAAGTATATTTGTCTTGCCTGCTCCGTTATAACCAATAAAGCAGTTTATTTTGCCTGAAAAATCAAACTTTGCTTCCTTGTAATTTTTGAAGTTGGTTAATTTTAAACTTTGTAAATACAT
>JAIORT010000516.1 GCA_021107975.1 Bacteroidales bacterium
ATTCAATAATCGAAATAGGGGAACAAATTAAGAACTCCTGACGTATTCCAAAAAATTTTAATCGTCATTTGTAAGTACAAAGCATAAGTAGAATATGAACATTATATTTGCAGATAATAATACACTAAAAGATTTAGAGATATTCGAAGACAAAGAAAAGAAGAGTGGATTACTCCTTTGTTTTAAAAATACTGTAACTCAGGGTGGGTATAATAAGATTCAGGAACTGCTTTCAAACCCTACAGATAACATTAATAATCTTATAGAAAGACAAAATTTAATTAAATATCTTTCAAACAGTAACAATTTTAACTTAGACTTTTCAAAGGAAGATATTGTATTTATAGAGTCATACCTGAATTCAGATGTTCGAACAGCTAATTCTTATTTCAGAATTATCTTTTACGCAAAAGCTTTACTTTACAGGATTATTTTTAGAAACCATTATGAATTCATTCTTATTGGTGTTACAAAAATTATTAGATTTATTCATCAACTGGATTCATTGCGTAAATCAGACTTTGATGAAAAAATAAAAGAACTAACAATAATATTCGATAGTATTAATGAGTTATTTGGTGAGAAATTTTTCACAAGACTACTTCGGATAAATCCTTCAAAGCAACTCTCACTATTTAAAACCCTTTTTTTAGATTCAAAACTCAGGTTAATTTTTAAACCAAAATTCAAATTACTCTTAAATCAGGTATATCTGTTAGATGCGTTTTCAACAATAGGTAAGGTTAGTAAGGAAAGAGGCTTTTGTTTCCCTGAATTTATCAACGATGAAACATCTCAATTTGTAATAAAAGATTTATTCCATCCTTCGATACAAGATCCTGTTAAAAATAGTATTGAGTTAATGAGTAATAATACAGTATTCCTGACGGGTCCGAATATGTCAGGTAAAACAACATTATTAAAAGCAATTGGTATTTCAATTTATCTGTCTCACTTAGGATTTCCCGTGCCATGTTCTTCAATGCGGTTAACACCTTTCAAAAGCATAATAACAAGTATAGATAATAATGATAATATTAATATTGGATACAGTTATTTTTATGCTGAAGTTAAACGCGTTAAAGAAGCCATTGAAAGAATAAAAAATTACAACAATGTATTGTGGATAGCAGATGAACTTTTTAGAGGAACTAACATAAAGGATGCCTACGATGCTTCAAAGTTAATAATTAAAAGCGTTTCTAAAGCAAAGGGGAGTGTAATACTATCATCTCATTTAATTGAATTGTCAAAAGACATAAAACATTTTCCAACGATTACTTTTAAACAAATGGAAACAATAATTGAAAATGAAGTGCCTAAGTTTACATATAAATTGATTCATGGAATATCTTCTGTACGTTTAGGACTATACATTTTAAAAAAAGAAAAAGTAATAGATAATTTGGACGAGATACTTGATGCCGGCAATAATGCCAAAGACCTTCCAGAAGTCCGCCAGGACCTGGAAGAGTCGGATGACTAATAAAAATAGCTTTTTAAGAAAAGATAAATGATTGTAATTACTTAAAACAATACCGCTTCATAACATGATAAGCATCCATGATTCCCTGTTCACCGGCTTTGCTTATATTTTCACAACCCACAGTTTTCAGATTTAGAAAAATCAGAATTAAACCTTTGTTAAAATAAGCCTCTGAGAAATTCGGTTCAACCTCTATAGCTTTCGAAAAATCACTAACAGCACCCCAGTAATCTCCCATCATACATTTTACATATCCCTTGTTGAAATATGCATAATAAAAATCAGAATCCAGATCAATTACTTTGTTGTAATCCTTTATCACTTTCTCAAAAGAATGTTTCAGAAAAGTTGTGTCAGTCTGATTATTGTTACGAGGCGAGTTAAAGCCTGAATTTATCTGGTATCGATTTTCATATTCGGAGTTGAGAAGTTCTGTAAGCTGATAGCGGGTATTAGCACGACAAAAATATGCCATTATAAAGTTTGGATTTAGCTTAATGGCGGTATTATAATCAAGTAATGCATTGTAATAATTTTGAATATGTGAATATAGCTCTGCTCTTTTAAAGTAATTTGCAGGATCATCAGGGGTAGTAACAATCTTCCGGTTTAGAACTTCAATTTCTTCATTAACTGTGGTAATATCCATAAAACTTTCCTTGCTGGTTAAAGTAATTACAGGGGCATTGTACATCTGTTTTTCATACGTGTCAAATATTCTGATACCTTCCAGGTCTTTTGAATAAAGTATTGTTGTGAAAATTGGTTTTAATTCAATTTGGATAACCTGGTTTTGAATTTTGCCATTTTCAGATTTCTTATCGTAAAATTCGCTGCTAAATGCAATAATTCTCTTTAAGTACATTTCCTCTTCTAACTTCAGGCTGTCATTATCACTAAAATTAAATTTATTAATCAGGTATGCTTGCTTATGGTCTTCTTCTGCTCCTGTATAATCCTTAAGCTGTTTTTTTACAAGCGACCTTTCATAATAAGCATCAGCAAAATCAGGATAAATTTCTATTGCTTTATTATAATCTTTTATTGCACCGGTAAGATCTCCGGTAGAATGTTTTAGTCGTCCGCGATATAAATAAACAACAATATTATCAGGATTTATAACAAGGACTTTATCTAAGTCGTCAATTGCACCTGTTTCATTACCTTTCCCTATTTTCAATATTGCCCTGTTGTAATAAGCGAATGAGTTATAAGGCGATAGCTTAATTACTTTATCCAAATCCTGAAAAGCACCTGAGGTATCGGCAATTTCCATCCTTGCTAAAGCCCTGTTGAAAATAGCATAAGAATTATCGGCGTCGGCGGCTATTGCCTGGTTAAAGTCTCTGATTGCAGAGTCGGGTTTGTGCATATCCATAAAAATAACTCCACGCTGAATATAGCTATTTGTATTGGATGAATCATATTCGATTGCAGTATTCAAATCGGCAATAGCATCTTCGTATAATTCTAAACCTGCTTTTGCCATTCCTCTTATAACAAATACATTTTCCTTCTTGTATTTAAGTTCTATGGCTTTGTTACAGTCTTTAACAGCAGTTTCAAACTCCTGAAGGAATAAGTTTGTCCTTGCACGATTAAGGTAGATATATGGATTTTTAGGATCCAGTTCAATTGCTGTTGCATAATCTTCAAGTGTGCCACCGAAGTTATATTGCTGACTTCGCACAATTGCCCTGTAATGATAAATTTCAGCATTGTACGGATCAAATTCACTTGCCTGAGTAAAGTCTTGCTCTGCTCCGATATAATCGTCAAGACTGTATTTAG
>JAIORT010000559.1 GCA_021107975.1 Bacteroidales bacterium
ATTACAGGTCTCTCTTTTTTAGTATTACATAAGATAAGAAAATAAATAAAGCAGCATATCCAAGGCAAATCCCGACATCAGCGATTGAGATGGCTTCCTGAAAATCAAAATTAAAACCGGGTGATTTAATTTTGATTAAGGAAGTATTGGGTGTTTGAATAATATGGTTCATCGCTTTTAACGGGAGGTAGGGTGTTATACTATCATTTAATTTATAATCCAGTATCGGCTCAATTATAAAATAAACAAAAAGCACTATAAATGTAATTCCTGTTTTTTTAAATAATATTCCCAGTAATAAACAAAAAAGCAAAAAGGTAAATACCTCAATAAAATATCCGAGTATAAATATCATTTTTCCGAAAACATCGCTTATTTCTTTAGAAGATGAATGAACAAATCCCAGATACAATCCTGAAAGAAAAATTACAAGAGTTGAGAAAATAGTTAAAAGAACAATTAATTCAATTTTGGCTAAAAGGAAATCCCTTCGGTTTAAGCCGTTGATTATATTTGAACGGATTGTAAGAAAACTGAATTCGTTTGTAATTATAATTATTACAATAATACCGAGAATAACTTTAATAAAATACCTTGTGCTGGCAACAAAAGTGATATTTTGCCAGATATCAGGGAAATTAAAAACAATGGCTTTAAATATTCTTAATTTTGAAGGCTGTCCTGATTTTTCAGCGATATAGTCAATCAATCCGGGAATGCCGAATATCATAAATGCCAAAAGAGTTGTGTAAAAAATGATCATCAGCCAAAAGGCTTTATAGCTCATTAATTTCCGCAGTTCTATTTTTAACAGTCTGATCATTCGTTTTCAGTAAGTAATCCTAAAAATTGTTGTTCAAGGCTTTTTTTCCTGACAGATAAATGTGATAAAATAATTCCTTTATTAATTAGGTAATTATTCAAATCGAAAGTAGTTGTGCCCTCCTTTAGGTTCACAATAAGCAAATCAAGCTCTTTTTTAATGTCTGTAACTTTATCATATTCTTTAACTGCCAATTTAAGCATATCAATATTGTTTGAGGAAATTTCAATAGTATCAGATATATTCAAGACATCATTTACTTTTCCGACAAATAGTTTTTCTCCTTTTTTTAAAACAGCAACGTGTGAACATGTTTTTTGCACTTCATCGAGCAGATGGCTTGCAAGAATTATCGTAATACCCTCTGCAGCAATATTAATTATCAATTCCCTTATCTCCGCAATTCCTTTAGGATCCAAACCATTGGTAGGTTCATCAAAAATCAGCACTTCGGGTTTTCCTATAAGTGCGGCAGCTATTGCAAGCCTTTGCTTCATCCCGTACGAAAATGTTTTGAATTTTGAATTTCTTCTGTCATAAAGCTCAACGGTATGCAGTACTCTTTCGATATCATTATACTTAATACCTTTTATATCGGCAATTATCTCAAGGTTTTTCACGGCAGTCAGGTAAGGGTAAAAAATCGGATGTTCCAGAATGGCTCCTATTTTTTTTCTGCTTTCTTTTGAAGGAGGTTGCCCGAACCAGGAATATGAACCGCTTTTGGCATTGATAACATCAAGGATAATTCCAAGTGTTGTGGTTTTTCCGCTTCCGTTTGGTCCTAATATCCCAAAAACATTTCCTTTTTCTATATCAAACGAAAGGTTTTGTACGGCATGGATTTTACCGTAATTTTTATTTAGATTTTTTATGGAGAGTACTGTTTCCAAGTGTTTGTATCTGTATTAACAGGAGTTAGTTTAATTTTTTGAGATTACTTCCATAACTCTTTCTTTTATTTCAAGCGGAGTTGGATTAAGCTCTTTGTCGGTAAAATTACCACTTGAAATATCAATGCGTTCGAAGATTTGCAAATATAAATCAAAAATTAAATACAAGCTTAATAAATATCGTGGTTCAAGTAGTGTATTTAATTTTTCCAATTCTTTTATAGTTTCTAATTTGTAAAATTCTGCAAGCGAATAGTACTCTTTAATTACATTTCGAAATGCCTCTGGTACTTGTGATTCATTTGCAATTTTTGTTAAATCAGATGGAGTCAGATTATTTTTCTCTAAAATATTTGATGCAAAGTAATTGAGATTATTATATTGGTCTTTCCGAAAATCGCGGATAATATGCACGAGATAGCTGAAAATTGCACAAGGTCTTGCTACTTCAATAACATTGAATGAGGGAAGAACATAATCGTTTGTATCTTTATTTAAACAACAAAAATGAACAAATACCGATGCCGGAGCAACAGATGCTCCTTCCGAATATTCAAGAAAATCGTTTAAGGTAGGAAACCCGTTATGGTTTATATCATATATCATCGCCCTGGCAAAATTTTGGAAGATTTGTACAGGTATATTAAATTTAGTAATTGTTTCGGTTACTTCTTTAATAAACGGATTATCTAACGATGGATCGTTCAGACTATTAGTCAAATAATTTACTTTGTCAGCAAATAGTTGCTTTTCTTTTAGCGTTATAGAAACATTATCTGATTTTCGGTCGTCAATCATGTCATCTATCTTACGCATAAATTTATAACAAACCATAGCCGCATTATATCTATCATCCTCCCAAAATTGTGCAGCAATAATTAAATTCGGACGATCCATTATTTTTTCAAAATCTATATTTTGTATAATTTCGCTTATATTCAATTTGTTTGTATTCATTTGGGGTGTGATTTTACTAAAGTATCAAAATTACTGAGGTCTGATATTACCTGAAATGTTTTATTATTATAAAATAGTTTTGTCAG
Organism: Bacteroidales bacterium; assembly: GCA_021107975.1. Taxonomy (GTDB): domain Bacteria; phylum Bacteroidota; class Bacteroidia; order Bacteroidales; family JAADJA01; genus JAADJA01. Next base: position 2,760 of record JAIORT010000559.1, read on the forward strand.
TTTAAATGCTTATCAATTAATGAAAGTAATTTTGATTTAATTACCGGTTTTGTTATATAACCATCGCAACCATATTCAAAAGCCCTGGCACTGTCGCCATCAATTGCATAAGCAGTAAGGGCAATTATCGGCAGATCGTTATTAAATTGCTTTATTTGCTTTGTGGCTTCATAACCGTTAATTACAGGCATTCGTATATCCATCAGGATTAAATCAATATTTTTGTTTTCTTTACAAATGTCAATCGCTTCTTTCCCGTCTTTTGCCCATAATATTTGCACTTGTGTGTTACTTAATATACTTTCGATCAGAAGAAAATTATCTTCTACATCTTCGGCAATAAGTATTGTTTTGTTTTCCCAGATGTAATCTGTTGCTTTTTTTTCAGATGCCCGCGGTTTTATTATCGGTTTGGCTTTTTTGTAAGGAAGTGTAAAATAAAATGTTGAGCCTTGGTCGATTTTTGATTTAACACGGATTTCACCGCCTAAAAGCTTTACAAATGCTTTTGTAATTG
>JAIORT010000415.1 GCA_021107975.1 Bacteroidales bacterium
TATGACTAAACTATCGCTCACTTGTAAAAAATTTATCGGACAAAAATAGTAATTATTGAAGATTCACAATTTTCTGAGTTTAAAAATTATTTTATCTTTGTTCAAATTTTAAAATCACATCATGAAAAAAACAAATGTTGGCTTTATTTCTCAGATTATCGGGGCTGTAGTTGATGTATCGTTTGAAAACGAAAAAGATATCCCAAATATTTATGATGCTTTAGAAGTAGTAAAAGACGATGGTTCTGTTTTGGTTTTGGAATGCCAGCAGGATATAGGCGAAAATACCATGAGAACCATAGCCATGGATTCTACTGATGGTATGAGCAGAGGCATGAAAGTGAATTCAACGGGAGCGCCTATCTCAATGCCTGTTGGAGATGAAATAAGGGGAAGACTGTTTAATGTTATAGGTGAGCCTATTGACGGGTTAGGCCCTGTTTCGAAAAAAAATAGCTATCCCATTCACCGCGACCCGCCAAAATTTGAAAACCTGACAACTCAAAAAGAAGTTTTTTTTACAGGAATAAAGGTGATTGACCTGATTGAACCTTATGCAAAAGGTGGTAAGATCGGTTTGTTTGGTGGCGCCGGAGTTGGAAAAACCGTGATCATCATGGAACTTATCAACAACATTGCAAAACAATATTCAGGACTTTCTGTTTTTGCAGGAGTTGGTGAAAGAACAAGAGAAGGAAATGACCTTCTTCGTGAAATGATAGAATCCGGTGTAATAAAATATGGCGATGCATTTGTAAAAAGTATGGAACAGGGAAGCTGGGACCTTTCGAAAGTTGACAGGGACGAACTTATTAAATCACAGGCTACCTTAACATTTGGGCAGATGAATGAACCTCCGGGAGCACGTGCAAGGGTTGCCTTATCAGGATTGACAATTGCAGAATATTTTCGTGATGGAGACGAAAAAACCGGTGGAGGGGATATTCTTTTCTTTATGGATAATATCTTCCGTTTCACCCAGGCAGGATCCGAAGTTTCGGCTTTATTAGGGCGTATGCCTTCTGCTGTTGGTTACCAGCCTACACTTGCTACCGAAATGGGTATCATGCAGGAAAGAATCACCTCAACAAAAAGAGGTTCCATTACTTCGGTTCAGGCAGTTTATGTGCCTGCCGACGATTTAACTGACCCTGCTCCGGCAACAACTTTTTCACACTTAGATGCAACAACAGTGTTAAGCCGTAAAATAACAGAGCTTGGAATTTATCCCGCAGTCGATCCACTTGATTCAACTTCAAGGATTCTTTCTCCGGATGTTGTTGGTGATGAACATTATAATACTGCACAAAAAGTAAAAGAAATTTTACAACGATATAAAGAGTTGCAGGATATTATCGCAATCCTTGGCATGGACGAACTTTCGGAAGAAGATAAGATGATCGTTCACAGGGCAAGAAGGGTTCAACGATTCTTATCTCAGCCATTCCACGTTGCCGAACAGTTTACCGGTTTAAAAGGAACGATTGTATCAATTGAAGATACAATTAAAGGCTTCAATATGATAATGGATGGTGAAGTTGACGAATATCCCGAAGCCGCCTTCAACTTAGTGGGCAACATTGATGAAGCCATTGAAAAAGGAAAGAAGATATTAGCTGAGAGTGGGAAATAATCATATTAAGTGTATAAAACGAACCTGAATTATCATGCAAAATGAATATTGAAATTATCAATCCCGATAAAATTATTTATAGCGGAAAAGTCGATCTTGTTCAATTACCAGGCAAAGACGGCTCGTTTGAAATTTTAAATAAACATGCTCCGTTGATTTCTATTCTAAAAGAAGGTAAAATTAAAATTATAGATAAAAATAAGAATACTCAATTTTTCGATATTAAAGGCGGTGTAATAGAAGTACTCCATAACAACGTCCTTATCCTTGCCGAATGAAAAAAAATATTCCACTTTTTATTGGATTATTGTTTACCTTAACAAGTTGTCTGAAAATTATTGAGGAAATAAAAATTAACGATGACTTATCAGGAAACATTACTTATAGACTGGAAACTAATAATTCAGGATCATTACTGAACAGTATCACAAAATTTTTTGATGTTTCCTTTACTGACCAATTAAAAAATGAGGTTGCCGAATTAGCATCCAAACTCAGGAATAAAGAGGGTATCACAAATGTTGAGTTTTTAATTGATGAAAAAACCGATAATTATTTTCTGAGTTATGATTTCACAAATACAAAAGATTTGAATAATGCTTTATACGGAAAAAAGGGTTTTTTTTCACCATCTTATATAAAAATTTCCGAACATAAGTTCAAAAAACTCAATTTCGCTCCCTGGCTGAAGAAATATTTTAAAAAGGAAGATATTCAGGTTCTTGACGATGAAATTCCGGAAATAATTACTTATCAAGCTATTTATTACTTTCCGAGGGAAGTAATCAAAGTAAAAAACAAAACCGCCCGCTTATCCGACGACCGGAAAACCGTTTCTCAATCATATCAGGCTGCCGATATTATTGAGAACAAAGTAAACGTTGGGAATAAAATTAAATATTAATCCGGCGAACCGGGAATAGACATGTGGCTTTGAACAATGTACCAATCGTCATTCCTTTTTTCAAGAACGCCCGTAAACCTCAATCCTTCATATTGTCTGGCTTCGTCCTGGTAAATGTAGTTATAATTTAAAATTTCTGAAAACCATGCTGTATTCCCTGTTTCATTTATTTCGATAACCTGATCCCTAACGGAAATATAGGTCTCTTCAAAAGTATTAAACTGCCTTTGAAGAGCATCCTTGATTTGATCCCAGCCAATTAACTTTTCATCGCTGTTGGTTCCAATAACAACGATATCAGTATCCGGTGCCCATATCTCCTTTACAAGCTCGATTTCCTGTCTTTCATTTGCGATAACATACTTTTCCAGAACAAGAGCTATATTTTCTTTTTCCTGTTCAGGATCAAAAGAAGCTTTACTTTGTTTATCTAAATTATTGCAGCTAACAACAATAACACTTAGAAGGATAATAACAATGATCTTTTTCATATTCTTATATATTTAATAATGATTAAAAAATAACATTGATTAATACTGCTTGTCTTGCAAAAATAATAGTTTTCAAATTTAATTGAATTATTTATTATTTGCAAATAATTATTTATTTAATTCATAATCTGAAAACAAAAAACCCGAAACTCAACGAGTTCGGGCTTTTTACAAGTGGTACCACCTGGATTTGAACCAGGGACACCAGGATTTTCAGTCCTGTGCTCTACCAACTGAGCTATGGT
>JAIORT010000998.1 GCA_021107975.1 Bacteroidales bacterium
CAATATTCGGGGTTATTAGACAGACTGCCGTTGTGGTGCATTAAAAGACAAGCAATAATCGGATAAAATACAGATAATATTTGGATAAACCAATTGAATGATATATTTTTGTATTCAGATAAAATAAGGATACGATATGGATAAATATATAAATAAATTAAATTTTGATTTTCTAACTAATCAAAAAACCTTAAATCTGATTGCAAAAATTGATAATTACAAAGGAAAATGGAATATCATTGAAAGACAAGAAAATATTTACCTCAAAGAACTACGAAAAATTGCAACTATCGAAAGTATTGGTTCTTCAACAAGAATTGAAGGTGTAACATTAACCGATAAAGAAATTAAAGAGTTATTGAAAAATGTAAAAATCACCGAATTAAAAACCAGAGACGAACAAGAAGTTGTAGGTTACTACGACACATTGGAAATTGTCTATGAAAACTACGATGATATTAACCTGACTGAAAATTACATCAAACAATTACACCAAAATCTACTACGACATACCTCAAAAGACACTCGTCATCGGGGACAATACAAATCTTTATCAAATAAAGTTGTCGCAAATTATCCGGGCGGAATACAGAAAGTAATATTTAACACAACAGATGTTCATCTTGTCGAAAGGGAAATGAATAATCTGATAAATTGGACAAATGAACAGTTTGAAAAAAATGAAATACATTCACTGATAATTATTGCCTTATTCATTTATGAATTTTTATCAATTCATCCGTTCCAAGATGGAAACGGAAGACTTTCAAGATTATTATCAACTATGTTACTCTTAAAAAATGATTATCTGTTTGTCCAATATGTTTCTTTTGAAAATCTGATTGAAAAAACTAAAAAGGAATATTATCAAGCCTTAATGGAAGGTCAAAAAAACAGGAACAAAGAGAATGAAAACATTTCGAAATGGACTTTATATTATCTTGACAAATTAAATACACTTACCCAAAAACTTGATAAAAAATACGATGTTTATAAATCAAAAGGTGGATATCTGAATGAAAGGCAAAAAGAAATAAGGGATTATGTAAAAAAAAATCAACCGTTAAAAATATCGGATATTTCAAAAAGGTTTGAGAGCATAAACATTAACACGATAAAAAAGGATTTACAATATATGAAAAAAGAAAGACTTATTAAAAGTATTGGTAAAGGAAAGGGAACTATATATGTAACTGATAATGAACAATAACGACACCACAACAAAAGGTAATAAGGGTTTTAGTGATAAATTGAAAGATTATGCAAGTAATAAATTTTACAGAGTATGAATATTTATACTTTTGACAACTGAAATTAATGAATCTAAATCATATTTATAATGAGTGGAAAAACCTTTGCAGAAAAAATTTTCGGTGCACCGGCAGGCAGCATCGTTTTTAAAAAGCCGGATATTATTCTGTCGCATGATAATACGGCGAGTATTTCTAAAACCTTTGCTAAAATGGGAGGCGAACACATTGCCGACCCTGATCAATTATTAATTGTTCTTGATCATAATGCACCGCCTACTAATGCCAAACTGGCTAACGACTACCAATACATAAGGGATTTAGTGAGGGAAAAAGGTATTAAAAAATTTCATGATGTTGGACAGGGTATTTGCCACCAGATAATGGCAGATTATGCTAAACCGGGGATGGTTATCGTGGGTAGCGACAGTCATACATGTACGGCAGGCGCTTTTAATGCCTTTGCAGCCGGTATCGACAGGACGGAAACGGCAGGTTTGTGGAAGCAGGGCGAAACATGGTTCCGTGTGCCGGAAACGATTAAGATCACCTTGAAAGGTAAATTGCCTGAAGGAGTTTATGCTAAAGATTTGTCGCTGTGGATAATCGGCATGATGGGTTCCAGCGGAGCAGATTATAGATCTATCGAATATCATGGAGAGGGAGTAAAATCTTTGACTATCTCTCAAAGGATGACCATAGCTAACCTTGCTTCGGAAATGGGAGCAAAAAATGCTGTTTTCCCTTCGGATGAAATCCTGGAACAGTACTATGGTAAAAAGATCGAAGGTATCTGGTCTGACCCTGATGCAGAGTATGCAAAGGAAATTGAGATCAACTTAAATGAGATTTTCCCTCTTGTTGCTGCACCTCATCATGTTGACAACGTAAAGGCACTTTCGGAAGTTCAGGGAACTAAGATACACCAGGCAATGATAGGTACCTGTACAAACGGCAGGCTTGAAGACCTGCGTGAAGCCGCAAAGGTGCTCGAAGGTAAACAGCTTCCCCAGGACATGATCATGTTAGTGATTCCGGCTTCAAAAAAAATATTTATGCAGGCAATGGAACAAGGGCTGATAAAAATATTTATGGATGCAGGCGCCAACGTGCTGGCATCTTCCTGCGGTCCGTGCCTTGGAACCGGTCAGGGAATACCTGCCGACGATTTTAATGTAATCTCTACTGCTAATCGTAACTTTAAGGGACGGATGGGAAATAAAAACTCAAATATTTATTTAGCTTCTCCGGCTGCCGTAGCTTTTTCGGCTCTCGCCGGTGAAATTACCGACCCTCGCGGAATTAAAGCCGGTGATAAGTTTCCATATTCAATTGAGCAGAGTGAGACTGTGGAGATTGAAAAAGACGACAACCGTTATTTCAACGGAATATGGAATTATGCCGATGCCGACAACCTTAACACCGACCAGATGTTTGCAGGTAATCTTACTTATGCTGTATTAAGTTCGGAACCTGAAAAAATAATGCCTTATCTGTTTAAAGGCTTTGATGAGAGCTTTTCTGATAATGTACGGCAGGATGATGTGATCATAGCGGGATTTAACTTTGGTTGCGGCAGTTCACGTGAGCATCCTGCAGTCGGACTTGCCCACGCCGGAGTGAAAGCAGTTATTTGCAAATCGGTGAACAGGATTTTCTACCGTTCCTCCGTTAACCAGGGATTGCCAATCATTATCCTCCCCGAAGCCGTTAATGCTTTTAAACAGGGAGATAAAGTTGATATTGACTTTGGTAGGGGAATCGTATATGTGGGGGATAAAGAATTCAAGTTTGCACCTCTGCCCGAAAAACTTATGAATATCTTTGAAGCTAAAGGGCTGGTTAATTATATCAAAGAGTTCGCCTGACCTAACAGGTCAACCTAACAGGTAGAGGCAGGCATGCAGGGCAGTTACCTGTTTGGTCGAAAACCGGGATATACATCAGCCAGCATCGCAACCTAACAGGTGGGGTGTTAATTATTTAATAATAATGTTAATAAAATACACCCCAAAATATT
>JAIORT010000085.1 GCA_021107975.1 Bacteroidales bacterium
TATTTTATTCACTTTTATCAGGATAATCAGGAACATCAGGCCATCCTTCGGGCCAGTTTTTTAATTCTTCAAGGATGACTTCAATGGCTTTATTCAACTGCTCATCTTCTCCGGCATATTCTTTTGCAGGATCATTATCCACTTTGATATCAGGTTCCACTCCCCAGCCCTCGATAATGAATTCTTTTCCTTCAGCATCATATTTGGCAAATTCAGGCCTCATGAGGGAACCACCATCGATAAATGGAAGCGAGCCACGGATTCCAACCACACCACCCCAGGTTCTGACGCCAATTAATTTCCCAAGCCCTAATTTTCTGAACTGATATGGGAACAAATCACCGTCGGAAGCAGAATAATTATCAATCAACATTACCTTGGGTCCATATGCCATTCCGGAAGGTCTGGTATATGGCGAACCGTTCCTGCCAATACCCATCATTGATAATTCCCTGTTTAACCTTTCGATAATCATAGGCGAAACATTACCCCCGCCATTGCCCCGGTCATCTATTATCAATGCCCTTTTTTTAAGCTGCGGGTAATAATATTTTACAAATTCGTTCAAACCCTGCACGCTCATATCAGGAATATGAATGTACCCAACCTGACCATCGGTTGCTTCATTCACTTTAGCAATATTTTGCTGAACCCAATTGTAATAATACAGGTTGCTTTCATCGCCAACAGGTAAAACAATTACGTTTCTGGCACCCTTTTCAGAAGGAGAATTATTAACTGTAATCTCCACCTGTTTCCCGGCAGTTCCAATAAGGGATTCGTAAATGTTAATCATATCTCTAACTGATTTACCATTTACAGCAATGATAAAATCACCTTCATTTATATTTATACCAACTTCGGTAAAAGGCGAACGTGTATTATTAGTCCAGTTTTCGCCTTTTAATATTTTGTCTATCTTGTAATAGCCCGATTTATCGCGGCTCAGTTCAGCTCCAAACAGTCCGGTTTTTATTCTTTCGGGAGCAGGTTTATCACCACCGCTAACATAAGCATGTCCAATAGTTAATTCCCCAATCATTTCACCGATGATGTAATTTAGGTCGTTCCGGTTATTCACGTAAGTTATAAGCGGTTCATATTTTGTATGAATTGCCTGCCAGTCCACACCGTGCATATTCGGGTCATAAAAAAAGTCGCGCATTTGCCTCCACGATTCATCAAAAATCTGCTGCCACTCTTCTTGCAGGTTTACCCAAACCTTCATATTTGATAAATCGACATATTCATCAATTTTAATTTTACCTTTCGGCAGGTCGATTACTGCATACTTATCACCTGAGTTTAAAGCCATTTTTTTAATATCGGCTGAAATTAAATAACTGCTATAATCCCCTAATTCTTTTTCTTTTTTCTTTTTCAAATCATACATCTTCAGTTTTGACTTACGTGAAGCCCGGTTATTCATGCAATAATAAACAGAGTTATTAATTGCGTTAATGTTCCAGTAAACTCCTGCGTTAACCGGCAGGGCAACAATCCTTCCGATGATGCCGTCAAAATCGATATTTGTATCCGAATCTGTCTTTTCGTTTTTTTTCTTTTTTTTCTTTTTCCCTGCATCTTCTTCTTTTGGTTCCTCTTTAATTTCAACCTCATCATTTTCAGGTTTGAGAGGGTTTTCCACGTCTTTCCTCAATGTTACAAAGTAAATCTTTAGCATATCGCGGTAAACATGATTCCATTCGGTTCTGCTATAAATCGGATTAAAATCTCTTGAAGATGTGAAAAATAAATAATTTCCATCGCTGCTGAAAGACGGGCTTCCTGAATTATACCAGCCATCGGTTACAGGATGTTTTTCTTTGGTTTCAACATCGTAAACCCAAATCCTTGTCATTTCTTCTTTTGTTGGTTTCGGATATGTGATACACCTGCTATCAGGCGACCAGTTATAACTCCTGATTTCACCATCGCGTGTTTCATCCACAATAATAACTTCTTTTGTTTCTATATCAACAAATTGCAAACGCTGCATTTTATCCGACCACAAAAGTTTTTTACTGTCGGGCGACCAAATAGGATTGTATTTGTAGGTATCGCTGTTATCAGTTATTTGAATTGCTTCCTCGCTTCCATCCTGATTTTGAATGTATATTTCATCCTCGCCGGTTCTGTCGGAGATATAGGAAATATATTTACCATCCGGCGACCATTCTACGTTCCTGTCATGAACTCCTGATGATTCCGTTAAATTTTTAGTAATCCCATTTTTTGCGGGAACAGTCCAGACATCACCGCGAGCGCCGAAAGCCAGCCTTTTACCATCGGGAGAAACAGCCCAGCTATTAATTAGTTTGGAGGCATCTTTAAATTCGTTCCTGCCATTGATAAAGTCATCTGCAATTATTATGGGAATTTTTGTTGCCTGTTGGGCTTCAATATCAAAGTTGTATAAAAAACCGCCATTTTCATAAATAATAGAATTACTACCGAGAGAAGGGAATTTAATGTCGTATTCAGTATAATCAGTTACCTTTTTAGTTTCGCCTGTAACAGTATTATAAACAAACAGGTTCATAATCCTGTCGCGGTCGGAAAGGAAATAAATATCTTCTTCAAACCACATGGGGAAAATATCCTGAGCATCATTATTAGTTACATTGACAGTTTCTTTTGTTTTAAAATTATAAATCCACACATCATCAGCCATACCACCACGATAATATTTCCATGTACGAAACTCACGGAAAACACGGTTATAAGCAAGTTTTTTCTTGTCAGGAGAATAACTGCAAAAACCTCCTGCCGGTAATGGTAATTCTTCCGAAAGTCCGCCATTTATATTTGCGATGAAGAGTTGTCCTATAAAAGAGTTGAATGATTTTTTTCTTGACCGGTAAACAATCTGCTCATTATCCTTCCATGTCATCACAATGTTATTTGGACCCATACGGTCGGAAATATCATCTCTGTTTAGGGTTGCCGTATAAGTCAATCGTTTTGGCACACCTCCATCGGCGGGCATCAGGTAAACTTCGGTATTTCCGTCATACTGTGCAGTAAATGCAATATTCTTCCCATTCGGAGAAAACCTAACAAACATTTCGTACCCGTCATCATTAGTGAGTTTTCTGGCTATACCACCCGATTTTGAGACTGTATATAAATCACCGGCATACGAAAATACTACCTGGTCTCCATAAATGGCAGGGAAACGCAATAATCTTGTTTCTTCCTGTGCAAATATTATATGCACAAAAAGTAAAGCAACTGCAAATAATAATAACTTTTTCAT
>JAIORT010000866.1 GCA_021107975.1 Bacteroidales bacterium
TTTAGCCAACATTCTTATTATTTTACTACTATTGGTTCACCCTTCTCATTCCACCTCCTCAATTTATAATACTTTTGAACAATCGAGCTAAAATACTCCCTGTCTAATTTTTTCCCTCTCATAAATCCGGATAATGATTCTTCATTAAAGAACCTGCCCGGCAGCGTATCATCTTTATAAGTCCTGCCGTTTTGCAGGTTGTATTTCCTGGCAAGATTGGTCAGCCTTGTCCCTACTTCCATTAAAGATTTTTCTGTATGATTTGAACCGGTTGCTGCATTTAATAGTTCTGCAAGCTGATCCAAACCAAGAGGGACAAAATCGCAAATAACAAGGCAGTTGCGTACGTTGATCGTGTCCAAACCGTCGGCAACCGCCTGAGGAATATCTTCTATTGTGAAATCAGGACCCATCTCAACTTCAGCTATCCACAACCTTGTATGGCTTGCAAAATCAGCAACCGCAAATACAACACCCATAGTAAGCGAGCCTTTAGGGTTTATACCGGAAAGTTCCATTCCGAAAGTGTTAATAGCATAATCTTCACTTCCTTTGCCAATCTTTTGAGCGGCAACCCTTGTTCCGTCGGCGAAAATTTCTCCTACACCTTTCCTGTGCGCCATAAGTTCTATCAATTCCCTTTGTGCTCCGGCATTTCCCCAATCCATTTCTAATCCGTTCCAACCGTCAATCACTCCCTTTTCATAACATTCCATTGCAAACGAACATGTTACACCTGTGCTGATAGTATCCATTCCCAGGTCATTGCAAAGCTCATTAGCCCAGGCAACATCCTTAATGCTGTTCACCATACTTCCCGAACCAAGGAAAGCAGTTGTTTCATATTCGGGACCTTCAATTTCATGGTCATCCCAGCGAGCCCACTTCGAGCATTTAATTGAACAGTTAAAACAGCTTGTGTCCTCCCAGTTTAGTTCTTCTCGTGCAGCCTCGGAACTTATTTTTTCAAAATCATCAAATTGTACAAGCTGATAGTTTTTAGTTGGCAGATATTCATTTTCCTGCCCGCTGCGTACGCATTTCATAGTTCCCTTCACCCTGCGAAATTTGACGCCTTCGTTATCAAGTATTTCTTTTGTTAACCGCAGATTAACTTCTTTGAATTTCTTTTCATCAAAATACTTAATCGGAGTATTGCCATCCACCACAATGGCTTTCAGGTTTTTGGAACCCATAACAGCGCCAGCTCCTCCTCTGCCGTACTGACGGTGTTTGTCAACGCCGATACAGGCGATCTTCGACAGATTTTCACCTGCCTGTCCTATAGCAGCAACTCTCGGATTAATACCGGCATGTCGCCTAAGCAGATAATCGGTTGTGGCAAATATTCCTTTTCCCCATAAATCATTTGCGTAAAAGATGCCTACTGAATTATCGTTGAGGTAAATATAGACCGGTTTATCAGCTTTACCTGTGATGATCATATAATCATATCCGGCAGCTTTCAACATCGGCCCGAAATTCCCGCCGCAATGACTATCTAAAATAGAATTTGTCAAAGGCGATTTTGTAATTAGAGTCGTACGGGCGCTGGTTTGCACTTTAGTACCTGTGAAAGGCCCGTTGGCAAAAATCAGAGGATTCTCCGGCCCAAACGGATCAGGATTGGGAGCTAATTGTTCGAGCAAAGCGAAACCCAGTCCTTTTCCACCGATGTATTTTTTTAATAATGATTTATCAGATTCACCAATTTGATGCTGTTTTGACGTCAAGTCAATTTGTATAAATTTTCCTGTATATGACATATTTATTATTTTATAATTCAGACGCACCAAAATTACAAATTTCTGTGAATAAAAAAGAAACCCTGCTCAAAAAAACAGTGTATCTTCAAATTTGGATTTGTTCCAATACCCGATAGATAGTGAGCCGGAACCGGTATTTGCGAAGATGTTATTCATTTATTAAAAAAATTCAAATTCATTATTGTAAATTCGTCAGACCACTGCGCTAAGGCAAACGCATAAGACAGTGGTCAGACGAATAAGCTTCGGTGTACAATCAATCCTTCAAACAACGAACGCTAAAACCGCAATACTTGTTAGTTGTGCCACGGTATATCTTTGGGGAACTGAAATTCAGGAGACGTTCCCAGGGATACTCACCATCCAGATCAGACGACCACAAATCGGTGATGTTGTGGACATTATGGAAATAACCATTTATATTACGATTGCCGGCAGGAAGAGCGGTAAAGCCATAAAGGTCGGTTCCGGAAGCGCCGGCCAGCCATTGCCAGTCATTTACTGATTTAAGGTTTGCCCCGGCATCAATACCTCTATATCCTGTTAAACTGCACGATACTGTTCCGACATCAACATAGTTTTCCAGAGTACACCACTCTGCATCGGTAGGTATATGCCATCCGTACGGACAAATACCCTGTGCGCCGGATGTTGTGGTGTATTCCATCATTTCGTTCCACTGGTACAAGCCGCCATAAGTATCGCAGTTGCTTGTGTTGTTGTCATAACAGTATTTTTCAATTGTACTGTTGTTGGTTTGGTGGTCGATACCGTTTATCATTGTACCTATGTTCAGGTTTTCTGCCATCCAGCATTGTGAGCCTATAACTACGGTATTATAGGTTTGTCCGTCGCGGGTATCTGTAAATGGGTCACCGGGATTCCAGGTGGTTTCATCCGGCACCTTGCATTCTTCCCCTTCATTGGGTAGCCAAACATCATTTTTATCAATATTATCTGCTTGTGTGTTCATATCAAAATCTCCATTCAAATAACCAGAGTTTCCGGCATCTGTTGCCCAAGTTTCGCTTATGTCGAGGTCATCAATAGTTCCATCGGCATTACCATCGGCTGCATATATTCCGTAAACGCTTCCGAGGTTTTGCTGGGCATTGGTTCCGTAAGCCTGATCTATGGGTGTTGTAAAATCGTAAGTGTAAACTTCGCCTGATTCGGTCAGGGCATTTGCCGACATGATGCCGAGGTGGTTTCGGTGCCACAGAACAACAAATAGATCGTTATCAATATTATCGGAGAACAAAATATCATTGATTCCATCCAAATCTGTTATTCTTCCATCGTTGAGAATAAATCCGGCAAAGCGGTCAATCATTGTCGCTGTTCCGGCATTGGCTGCTGATGTGGCATCTCTTAATTCAATCAATACCCAATCAACAATATTTGCATTTGGAATTGATGCCACACTTTCTGTACCTGCATAATTCCATGGAGCCGTGTTATAAGGCTGACTTAATGGGAGTATTGTATTCAAA
>JAIORT010000374.1 GCA_021107975.1 Bacteroidales bacterium
TTTCTGCTGTACAGATAACGGGGTGTTTTTTAGCTATGATTATATGGTCGGTTTTAAAAATAACAAAAAACAAACATCTGAAATTTTTATATTTCCAAATCCTGCGAGAAATTATATAAACATAAAAATATCTCCTCTTTATATTTACAACAATGAAATTTCTGTAAAAATTCTTAATAGTTCAGGGAAAACTATTGATAAAATTAGTTCTGAATTTAATCCAACTGGCGATTACGTTTTAAAGTGGGACAAAGGTATCCTGTCGCCTGGAATTTATTATTGTATTATCCGAAATGACAAACAAACTACTGTTAAGAAATTCATCATTAAGTAGTTTATTGAAAATTTTCTTCGGAAAGAAGGAGGTATATATAAAAATTTATTTGTAATAATTGATTGGGTATAAAGCAAATTTTTTGCAACGAAATCAAACAAATTCCTGTCTTTTATAAACAAATAATATTTTACCAAATCATAAAAATAATTAAGTCATGAAAAAGCCTGCCCTTATTATTTCTATTTTGTTTCTTTTTAATTTTTTACAATCACAATCTTTTGAAGAATGGTCTGATCCTGTTGCCTTAACTGACTCTTTAAGTTTTAATTCTAATCCTGTTGTGGTTATTATGTCCGATGGTTTTGGCGGCGATTTGTTTATGTTTTATGAGAAGCGCTTAATTGAAAATACTCCTAAACAAATCTGGATGCGTCAAATATCAAACCCTCTATCAGAGGAACAAATGATTTTTGGGAATGAATTTACTGAATACAGGAACCCTCATGCTCTGAAATTATTTTCTACTATCAATTCGGATTATTTTCTACTCTTTGAATCAAATCTTAACGGAAATTTTGACTTATTCGGTGTAAAATTTTATGATGATGGTACGTTTGAAGAACCATTTCAACTAACTTGTACTCCATCTGATGAGAACTCCGGTTTTTATTCTGATTATTATTTCAATTATCCATTTAAAGTATGCTGGGAGTCTGACGGTTATATAATTATTTCGGAAATGGAAATGGTAGCAGATACATTACAATTTATTCTCATCGATACTATCGATAGCGGTAATAATTTTGACCCGGTTTGTAGTGAAGATTTTGTTGCCTGGCGAAAAAACGTAAACGAAAATTCACACATCTATTATTCTTCTAAATTTTATCCGGCTATCCAATGGTCGGAGCCTGATACGGTTTTTGCAACCGGTAATAATATTAATTTGAGTATGGCAAATGCTATGCTTGGGTTTTGTCCTGAAACATTGTGCTGGGAGAACTCCGATACAATAATATTGTACAATATTTATTCTGGTGAAATCTGTACGTATAATTCACAGGGTTTATTTCCGTACTCCGAGCCTCACGCTTTTAATTTTGATGTAATTACTGACCCTTATTTTCTATGTATTATTACTTTTTGCTCAGGTTTTGATAGTAATAAAGAGGTATATTCTTCCGATGGTTTCAATTATTTAAATCCTGTTAACTTATCAAATAATTCTATTCCCGATAGTTATCCAAAGCTATATTCCGGCAGAGGTTATTCATATTATTATGAATTGATAAATATTTGGCAATCGTTTATTAATGGCTATATAGTATTGTATAAATCAGATATCAACATATCATGGGGAAGTGTGAATGAAAATCCCCTGATGAAAAATAATTTGAATATATCTGCTCAACCCAATCCTTTTTCAGATAATACAAAGCTAATATTTTATGTGCCTGAAAATTCACCGGTTTCAATTAATATTTACTGTCTTACCGGTCAAATAATTGAAAAATTTAAAATTAATAATGCTAAAAAAGGCAGGGAAACAATTAATTGGGTACCTCAAGCAAAGAAAAATATTGAACAGGGAATTTATATTGTAGAAATTAAACAAGTTGATAAACGAAATACGTGCAAAGTAATTTATTCGAAATAGGTAAATCTTTAAATTCTATTATTATGAAAAAACTTGTATTAATTCTCGTTTTATTTTTTACCCTTCAGCAAAGTTTTTCATATACATGGCAAAGCTATGGGCCGGATAGTATCCAGGCAATTAATTTTTGCTTATGTTACACTCCGTATAGTATTATTTGTTCAACTTATGGGATGTATCTTGTTGACAGTGGTGTGCTGGAATACTTTTCTTATCCCGCCAAAGATGCTGCTCAACTGAACAATGATACGATTCTTTTTGTCGCAGGTAATGGCAGCTATTCCGATGGCATTTATTGTTTAAACGTACAAACATCACAGGTTGAGGTTATTCATTATTGTATAAACCCTAATTTCATTGAATTTTATGATTATACCGGAGTATATTATGCGGGTTATGAAGATGGGTTATTAAAATCTGAGGATGGATTAAATTGGGAGGAAGTCCCATTTTTCACAGGAAAGGATTGTATTAGGCTGGAATATTACTCTGAACATGTCATAGTAAATGTATCGGCTGATATTACACATTTATATTTATCTGCTGATAGCGGGACCAATTGGTTTGAGTCCTCAAATAATCCGGGTTGGATTACCAATATTGAATTTGAACATTTAGGTAAACTTTATGGAATTTTCCCGGATAATTCTTATTCTTCCGGGCTTTGGTATTCTGATGATTATGGAGATAATTGGAATGTTGAATTTTATTCTACAAATATGACTGATGTTTGTTATGTACTTTATTACGATAAACTTTTGGTAAGCTGGAAAAGTCCGGGCGAAAAAAACGAAGGCATAGCCGTTTATGATCCTTATGAACCTCCACCGGGATTAACTTTTATCAATGATGGTTTGCCTAATACCGAAATTAACAGGATAAAGGTTGTCTCATTATTAGGTGGATCCCTAATATTTGTATGTACTGATAGTGGTGTTTACACATGCTGGGATTATTTTGTCGGTATAAATGAACATTCTAATCGATATGGTTCTATTAGCGTTTTCCCTAATCCGGTTTCAAATCAAACCACCATTCACATAAACCTGTCCGATATTTATGAAAGCCTGGTTTCAATTTCAATTTTAAATAACCAGGGTATAAAAGTTGATGAGATAGAAGTCGAGGGCTATTTATCAAATGAGATTAATATAAAATGGAACAAGGGCGATTTACCTGCAGGAGTTTACTACCTTGTTATCAAAACCGAAAAAGAAACTCTAATTGAAAAATTTATTATCCTTTAAACATTAATACAATTTAGCCATATAACAATAGAACAATTAATCCTCCTTCCACCTGAACGTCTCTAT
>JAIORT010000721.1 GCA_021107975.1 Bacteroidales bacterium
AATTGAAGTATGTTAAAAATACAACCCATGTAACTTTACCCCATCCAGTTTATTAAACTCCAAGGCAGGGAAAGGGATTTTAACAAAGTTCACAACATTAAATATGAATTTAAGAAAGTGAGACCTTGTTTTAATCCTGGCAAGGTCAACATCTAAAGAAAGATAGTATTGACGGTATCTTGTATATTCAGGTAAAGCTTTGCCATCATGTTCGGGCGGATTAGAATTAGCTCCGAGCATGCCTTCAGCCCCATAACCGACAGCCACGTTTAGCCACCTGGGGAATTTTGAACTTTTAGGTAAGAATGATTTGATATTACCAGAAAGCCAGTAAGTTTGCCCGTTATAATCTTTTAATGCACTTTCAATTCCACCCGAGCCTAACAAGTCGGGTCTGTATTGCGCATAATCAGTAGGATGATACGACCATTTTAAATATAATCTTTGTTCATCCCAGGCAAGTTGCTGACCTATAAATAAAGCTGTTCCTGCTGCATTGGAAATAAAATCGCCCGTCGAGGCACCCCACTGGGCTGAGAATCCATCCAGTATTTCAACAACTGTTAAATAAACAAATCCTGCCGAGCCACCTATCCAAATAGCTTTCTTCCGCTCAACTCCTGCCCACCTGTAAAACTCATAACCAAATTTGCCGATATAAGCTGAGGTTGTGGCATGTCCTATTTTGTCAACCTGCATCCATTCTTTGTTATCATTTATCCAGTGTAAATTGGATTGAGGATAATCTTTATACCATGCCTGGTAAAGAACTGCAAGGGTTGAAACATAAATTATGCTTTGTCCGCCGATTACATAAGTTAATCTTTTTTTATTAAGTGTGTCGGGGTATTTTTTAAAAAAATAAGGTTGCGACTGAGAAAACACTTTCCCGGCAGAAAATAATATTATTAAAAGGACTATAATTTTTATATGTAAAACTAAATGGTCTATCTTTTGCAATTGTATAAGGATTGTTCAATTATTAAATTTGAAATTTAAAATTATCTTGTGTCTTACGTCTATTTTTTTATATTCCGTTCATCCAGAGCCTTCCTGTATTTATTAGCATTAACAGTATGTTGGGCATGTGTATTTGCAAAAACATGATACCCGGAAAAATCATCTTTTGCACAGAAAAATAAATAATTATGAACTTCACGATCGAGCACACTCTCAATGGAAGCAATAGAAGTAATACAAATAGGACCGGGAGGTAATCCGTAATAAAGATATGTATTGTAAGGTGAGTCAATCTGTTTATGGCTATTCAGAACCCTTCTAATATTGAAATTACCCCAGGCATAAACAACTGTTGGATCGGCTTGTAACCGCCAGCCGTACTTCATCCTGTTAAAATATACACCTGCAATGGTTGGCTTTTCATCGTCTTTACTGGTTTCTTTTTCAACTATGGAAGCAAGAATGCTGACTTCAAAAGGTTCAAGTCCCACCTGTTCGGCTTTTTGTCTTCTCTTTGTATTCCAGAATTTATTGTGTTCAGTGTACATCCTGTCAATGAAATCTTCGGCAGGTATATTCCAATACACTTCATAAGTGTTGGGAATAAAAAGTGTGAGAATGGTTTCGGGAGTAAATCCAAATATTTTAATATATGATGAATCATTTATAAGCCTTATTATTTCAGCCGAATCAGGCTCAATCTGAGTAGCGATTTTTTGTGCAAGTTCTTCTTTGGTTCTGATGTTATTAAAAATAATCTTTACTGGCGTTTGCTCTCCCGAGCGTAATAAGTTTATTAGTTCATCATTACTCATTCCAGCTTTCACTATGTATCTGCCTGGATGAATATTTTTAGGCAGGTTCTTCTTTTTTGCCAGCCATTCAAAGTTAGTTCGGTTTATTAAAATTCCCTTTTCATACAATATAGTCTTCAAATCTTCGTAAGATGAACCGGTTGGTATATAAACAGAAGTTGCCAGATCGTCTTTTACCCAGGTGTTAGGTTTTAAAAAAACTTTATATAATTGGTATGCGACAATGAGGGCTGCAATTATTAATATTAAAAGTATATAAAGAAAAAATTTCGAAAACGTTGATCTTTTTTTTCGTTTTCCGCTACTGTATCTTGGATGGTAGTACTCCATTAATTCTCAGTTGTTTTGTTAATTTATTTTCAGCAACAATTATACGCAAAAATACTGAAAATTTTATAATTTAAGATTGGTAATTAATTAATTGCAAAATATATTCATCCACCCATTCATCTTTAATATGCAGCCATTCTTTTTTTATTCCAATAATAACAAAATTATGTTTTTTAAACAGATTCAGACTGGCTGTGTTGTTAATAGTAATATTGCAATAAACCTGGTGAAGGTGGAGTATTTTAAAACAATATTCCAGAAGTAATTCAAGCGCTTCGGCTGCATAACCTTTCCTACGTTCTTCTTTTCCAATTAAAATTCCAATTCCGGCTCTTTTATTCGCCGGGTCAAAATCGAAAAGATCGATGCTCCCGATTGTTACTTTTTGATTCCCTTTTTCTATTTTATCAATCATTAATCGAAGCTGTTTTGTTGTGAAGATGTCCTGTTGAGAACTAATTACATATTGCTCCAGATCAAATCTTGAAAAGGGTGTTACTGTGTTGCTTAAATGCCAGATTTTATTATCATTTTCCCAATGATACAGTATGTCAACATCAGTTGGTTCTATAGCCCTTAGTTTTATGTTTTTACCTTTAAGCATTTATATAAAATTCTTTATAATTGTTTGAATCGTTTTGATTTTTATATTAAACTAATTGTCCAAATCCCTGATAATATATATATCATAATCACCAAGGTATTTAAACCCTCCTTTTCGGTATAATTCAACAGCCTTAATATTATTTTTATGAACCTCAAGTTTTATTTGTTTTCCTGTGTTCCGGGCAAAATTCAGAGACTCTTTCAGCAGGATTTTGGAATAGCCTTTCCCCTGATGTTCCGGTTTTATCCCGAAATGATGCAGGTATATCCTTCTTCCATCCTGAGTTAACCACGACGTTCCAATTATTTTACCGGTTGATATATCTTCTAAAATAAATAATTTACCTCCAAGTTGTATTGTTTCTTCAATTATTTCATTATCATCGCCTCTTTCGTTTCCGCCCATTTCCGTGTCTTTCCACAGTTGTTCAACTTCTAAATAATCTTTAGGTTTGTAATCTCTTATTTGTAGATTCATTATTCGATTGCTAAATTATCTATAAATACGATAAATAACATTTAACCACAAAA
>JAIORT010000534.1 GCA_021107975.1 Bacteroidales bacterium
CAAAGCAATAACAAACAAGAATACATTTTTTTTGTTTTTCATAAGAATAAATTTATTGGGGTTTTCATTGCCTAAATATATTGACCGAAAATGAGTTAAAAATTCAAGTGAACACTAAGCCGTAAACAAGAAATTTTCACTTCTACTCTTCTTCAGCAAAAAAATCTTCATACTTCGGAAAAACTCTTTCAAACAATTTCCCTTTTTCTCCGCTGAATTTTGAATCGGGGATAAGTGATGAAACAATTACAAAGCGATAAACAGAATCAGCCGGAAAGGCTTTTATTTCAACCGGCAACAAATTGTTTCCTTCAATTTTAACGTAATGTGAAAGTGTGTTACTTAAAGGCTCAACATCATCAATAAATTCAGAGCCGATAACTCTTGCCAGTTTGTTCAGGTATTTGTCGGTTTTTGTAGAGTCGGTTGGCTGACCGTTAAGAAACCATTTGTCATCTTCTTTTATTAATGTATAATTTTTATTATCCGGATATTTAAAGGTTATCTTAGTAAGGTCTTCCTTTTTAGTTGCACAAAGCGTTTTATCCCTGTATGAGTTCACATTCGACTGGATACTCATCTTTATGAATCCATCAACAACGTAAACTTCATCATCGTCAGCCGGACGCACGCAGGTTGACATTTTGCCCTTGTTTTGCTGATATGGATTTTGCGGTCCTTTCGGTTGAGTGTAACTGAATTTCCCGATAAATAAATCCGAAACTACTTTTTTCCCATCATATAATTTTATTCGCGTTCCGGTTGAGTCTGTAACCTCGAACTCCTTCCACCGGGAGTCATCGGTTGCAGCCACGCGCTCGGATTTCATTCTGATAAGCTCCGATAAAATATTTTTCACGGCAGAATTATCAGGTTTGTAGAATTTACCGCCTGACTCCAGTTTCCATTCATGCCCGGTTTTGGTAAAGACAATATCATCACCTCCGCCGATTTTAGGTATAATTGCAATTTTAGTAATATCAGCAGTGTCAACTTCTACTATTTCGCTTTTAAACGTCCTGTCTTCTCTTTCTGTTAATTTTGAAATAAGGTAAGCGACAATTAGAATTGCCAGTAAAATGATTAATGTCTTTGTATTTAAAAATTTTGAAAGCATGTTTGAGAATATTAATTGTTAAATGTTAATTGTTATTAAAAAAACCAAAATCGTATATCGTAAATCATTTTCGTAAATCGTAAATCTACTACACATAACCTGTTTCCATCCTTTTTACTTTCAGGTTTCTTTTTCTTTGCGCCCTGATGATTCCGTAAATAAGGATAAGGATTATTGGCAGCAGGAAGTTCAGCCATTTGAGCAATGCCTTTTTCCCATCTTCAATCTGGTCCAACGGTCTTGACGTAACACCTTTTGTTCTCAGGTCAATCAATCCCGTATCATCCGATAGCCAGTCAATAGAATTCACCATAAGGCTGACATTGTCCTGTGATAACTGCTGAGCGCCTCTGCCCTCACCATTAACCGGAAATTGCCCATCTGAAAACAGCACAATTCCCGACTCGGCATCTCCTGAAAGCTTACCTTGCAAAACAGCTCCTACGGTTAAATTCGACATTGGAAAATCATTATCTGTCCATTTTTTATTAATGTCGAAATAAACAGGAGTTGATTGTGTGCCTGATTTATCGGAAGTTTTCGCAATTGGCATATAAAAATATGAAGTGTCTCCGGTATAGGTGATAGAGCTTGCAAATGGCATAAGTACCTGCTCCAGTCCCTTTGTAACCGGATGGTCTTCAAAAGTTACGATTATGGGCAAATACGGGAACTTGACAGGTGTTGTAAAATTAAACATTCCCTGACGTTGCTGTACACCAACGTTCCCGCAATTTGCATCAATAATAAAATTATTTTCAACAATCAGTCCTTTATTGCTTAACCATCTTTCCAGTCCTGTTTCTACCGGTGTGCCCTGCACGGTGGAAAGATTACCCTCAACCCTGTCCATGGCAATAAATAGATTTCCGCCTTGTGCTAAATAATTATCCAGCATTTGAAAATCCTTTTCAGGTATGGTATCCTTTGGGCTGATAATAGCTATTGTAATAAATTTGCTTAAATCTGTTGGTGAATCATTGAGGTTTACAGGTTCAACCTGGTACAGGATTGACAAAGAAGTCATTACCTGGCTCATTGCACCGGGAGATGGTTCGCCATGACCCTGAACTAATCCCACAATAGGTTTAGAAGTAACCGACAATTTTTTAATGCTTGTCGAAAGTGCGTATTCCATAGCAGCACCGGGTTGTATAAACGGAATAGCCTCCGATTCTTCTCCCATCTGAACAACCGCTCCCATAAATACTTTTTTCTGTGTTGCCTCGTCTTTTTCTCTTGAGGTTACGAGAACCGGCTGGATTCCTGCCTGGAAAGCCTTTTGTTCCGATGCCTGGTCTTCATTGGGATTAATAAATTCATACAAAACCATTCCTTTTGAAACGCTGGCATATTCTAACAATAAATCTTTAAAATCTCTTTTTGTTACAGCAAGATTAGGCGGAAGGTCTTCGGTAAAATATGCTGTAACTGTTACCGGCTCATCCAGCGAACGTAATATGTTTTTCGTGGCTTTGCTTAAGGTATATCGCTGGTCGGCGGTAAAGTCGAGCCTGAAGAAAAATTTGTCAGATAATACATTGACCACTATTAATATGGCAACGACTAATAAAACTTGTGTAGTTATTGATTTTTTATGTTTCATCTTTATACGCTTTCTTTTCAGTTTAATTAATTATAGTCTTTTTTTCGCAAGGTTTACTTCGGTGAGGATTAATCCCAGAAAGATAAGAGATAAGAAGAAAATCAGGTCTTTGGAATCGATAACCCCCCTTGAAATGGAATCGAAATGAGTGGAAACGCTTAAGTAACTGAGCATTTCTCCTAAGAATCCACTGAAGTTGCTCGAAAGCATTGAGAAAATAATCTGGAAGAAAATACCGATAAACAGTGCCAGAAGGTAGCTGACGATTTGGTTGTTTGAAATACTGCTCGTAAAAATCCCAATGCTGATATATGCCGCACTAATCAGTATTAAACCAAGATATCCTGACCAAACAGCCCCGTGATCGACAGGACCGAGATTGGCAACAGTGATATAATACGGAAGTGTTAAAGCAAGCGCTATTAATATCAGTATAAAAGTTGAAAGAAATTTACCTATTACAACCTGCCAGTCGTTAACCGGCTTTGTGAGCAACAATTCAATAGTACCCGACCTGT
>JAIORT010000820.1 GCA_021107975.1 Bacteroidales bacterium
CCGGCGGAAATGGTGTTGTGGTTGCCCCGGAAAAATTCAGGTGTGTATTTAATAACCTGTTCTTCATTACCGGAGATATCGCTGTTTAAAATCTCAGCAAAAATATAGGCATTGTTTATAAACTCATAAGTTGCTTTGAAAGAAAAGGTTTGGTTTTGCCAGGTAACGTATTCTAAAAATGGATGAGTTGTAACTGTACCATCTTCAATATATTCATAATCCGGACCGTGTTGGGCAAGCAAATAATATGCTTTAAAATGTAATCCCCTTACCGGTTTATATCCTAAACTTACATAGATTTCCTGGGAATTATCCCTTAGATAATAACCTAAGTTGTAATTATTCGATTCAAAAGTAAGAGTTGGAACCCTGTGTTCATAAGTAATAGGCATTGACATTGTATATTCTGTTGTGATTGAGATATTATTTACCGGGAAATTGTTGGTCTTGAAACCAACTTTTGCACTCCAAAAATTATGCTCATCCTTCTTGCCAATCCTGTCTATTTTTAATTCGTCAATATACAGAGTACCGTACAGGTGAAGATTTTTAATTTGTCTTGAACTAATATCGAAGAACATCTGTGAGTTCTGATTATCAATATATGCATTAACTGTGTGGTCAATTGATTTGTAGAACATTACAGGGATTAAATATGCAGGATGGACATTCATATCGCTGTAAATAATAGAGTTCCCGATTGAAATGTTCAGTCTTTTCCACGGTGTGAATGTGAACATATTGGCAGCGATATATTTTTGACAATATACTTCACGGTAACTATTCCCATTATTGTAATAATATGATCTGGTGCTGTCAATTACCATTGATACCAGCCATCCGTGAATATAATTCAACTCGAACCATTTTACCGGTTTAACCCTTAATTTTATATGGGCAAAAGAGGGCGGTCGTTCACTTAATATATTTGCACCATGATAATTATTTCCCCAGGATAAATGGTCTTTAACTAAACCGAATGATCCCCATTTCCAGGAATAGGTAACTCCGCCGCGCATTTCGCTGTAATCACCTCCACCATCTTCTGTAAACTTATATACACCTCCCTGGCGTAAAGTAAAGTATTCAGGCATTGATATTCTTTTACTTTGGTTATTGTCTCTCAGGCTGGCATAAAAAGCCCAGTGTTTACCCACATAAGCAAATGCTTCGGCGCCACCCCAGCGATGATATATAGAACCGTTCTCATTGAAAAAATAATTAATACCCCAAACAGGTTTGACCGAAATCGTGAATAATTTATCCTTATAAAATAAACCAAGCGGGTTAATAGCAGTTGCGAAGTTTTTATTCTTTTTAAAAATATCGAATTTAGAAGGATAATCCGGTAATGAGTCTATTTCCAATTTATATTCCAGTAAATAAAATTCAAGTTCTTTATTTTGTCTTTTATTCAATTGTTCGTTATCCGATTCTGCTTGCTTAAGTTTATCAGCAATGAACATTCTGCTGTATGGTTTAATGACTGAATTTAAATCAATAACTTTTGAAGTGGCTAATTCATCAAGAAAATCATAGATGTTCTTGTCGGATACATGCTGATAAACATCTTGCGAGAATGAAGTTGCGGCTTGTAGCAGGAAGAATAAAAAAAAGAAATAGTACTTAAGGCTTTGCATTAGATTTTATTTATTTTTATATTCATTGTTTTAATTACTTCGCGCACGTTTGAATAATATATTATAAAACGCATTAAAGAAATATTTTGAATCAGCTAAAAAAGGATGTTTTTCATAGGCATCAAGGTATATACTTTCTGATTCCATGATTTCATCAAATGTTTTAGGCAGGTCAACATAAAATGGCGGAACCAGTCCCGGTTTATATTTTAGACGTTTTTCCTTTAATTCTTCAGTATATAGATTCAAATACTGCCTGCTTAAAGGTCGCACACCGACTAATTTCATATCACCTTTCAATAGATTAAAAATCATGGGTAACTCATCGAGCCAAAACTTCCGCATGATCTTCCCTGTTGCTGTTACCCTGAAATCATTGTTGAATTTACCGCCTTCCTGTAAACTATGTTTATTATAAATGTATTCTTGTAAATACTCGGAATAAGCATGCATTGTACGCATTTTGTAAACCCCTAAAACTTTTCCGTTTTTCCCGTATCTTTTAAGCCTGATAAATGGACCGTAAGTAGGATTGTAATCAAAAACAGGCTCTTTTACTTTTCTTACAACAAAATACAATTTCCCATCAATAAATTTTTCCTCAATACATTCGAATCCGCAGGAGTAAAGCCTGCCAAGCGTTTCTGCCTTTGAAAGCACCCTGTTCCTGCCAAGCGTAATAAAAAAATAGATGTTTTTCGCAACAAGGAGCTTTGGAAAAATCCGTGTAAAAACAACATCGAAAAAATAATAAATATAATTAATAATAAAAGGAAATTTGTGAAGAATTCTTTCTTTTCGCAACAGGTACGTTTCAGCACTGTTAATGAAAATTCCTCCATGAGGCAGCTTTGCATTTACCGATTCAAAAAATTTGTTAATTCTCTGAATATTATTGATCTTTTGCAGATTTATTATGCTTTGATATTTGTTTTCAGGTAATTTATCAATATTAACTTTTGTAGTTGTTGAAATTAATAAGTTAGCCGGGTTTCCAACATCAATATATTTCGAGGCAAACTGATAAACGTTATCACTGCTTTCCTCAATAATTATCTTTCTAATTTGTTCACGGTTCTTAACATATTGTACTTCGTCTATTTTTTCTGATTCAAAAGTAAAAGTGGGTTCAACCGGATAAATCTTTTGTTTTATCCTCTCTTCGTCTATCTCAGGAATAAGTATGGGTGTTCTGTACGAGAAATATAAATAACCTAAACCTGTTTCAAGGAGCGTAGCTAATAAAATTGTTCCGAAGACAATAAGGCGGGAATAACCAAAAGCGCCGAAAGAATAAATTAAAGTAGTAATTACTGCGAGAGTAGTAATATTCGCAATAAAAATCGGGATTATTACATCTTTTGGTTTTCTGGCTTTATGAATATCGTATTTAGCAATAAGAAGGGATACAAAGAGCCAGACTAACTCAAAAAACAAAAAAGGCTGGATATAAGTTGGGAGATATGTTCTTACTGTGGCAGGTTTTAGCCATGCAAAAAACAGAAAGGAAAAGAATACAATCAGAACATCAATAATGATTAGAATGATTTTCCTCTTAATGATCGCTTTTCTATTATTGGATTTATTATTTTCCATCCTG
>JAIORT010000368.1 GCA_021107975.1 Bacteroidales bacterium
TATATCTTTGCTCCCATATCAAATTAAACTAAAACATTTTGAGTAAAAACAATATTATCTACGGACTTAAACCTGTTGTTGAGGCTATCAAAGAAGGTAAAGAAATTGATAAGATATTTTTTCAAAAATCTATTCTGCCACATAAAATCAACGAGGTAAAAAAAATTGCTTCCGAATATAATATTCCGTTCCAATTTGTCCCGAAAGAAAAGCTGAACAAACTTACCCGCAAAAATCACCAGGGAATTGTTGCGCTTATCTCCCCTGTTGAATATATAAATATTGAAACCTTACTTCCTTCTGTATTCGAATCGGGCAAAGCACCCTTTTTGTTGATATTAGACAAAATAACCGATGTGAGGAACCTTGGGGCAATTGCCCGCTCTGCTGAATGCGCCGGTGTAGACGCCATCATTCTGCCCTCGAAAGGCTCTGCGCAAATAAATGCCGATGCAATAAAAACCTCGGCAGGCGCATTGCATAAAATACCTGTTTGCCGCAACTCCAACCTGAAAGAAACTATCTTATACATTAAAAACAGCGGATTACAAATTGTTGCCGCTACTGAAAAAGCTGAAAAATATCACTATGATATTGATTATTCAAAACCCACGGCAATCATCCTGGGTTCGGAAGAAAAAGGAATTTCAGGTGAATATCTTAAATTGTGTGATGAAATAGTAAAGATACCGATGGCTGGAGAAATTCAATCGCTTAATGTCTCGGTAGCAGCAGGTATCATTATGTTTGAAGTTGTAAAACAAAGATTATAAAAATTTTAGAAAATGAAACACTCATGTTTTTTATATTGAGACACAATAGGGAATGATTGAAATGTGAGTGGCAAACAATTAACGTATTACTTAATTTTATACAGATGAATACATGCACCTTTGAAAAAAACAAACAGTATTGCAACTGCACATATCCATGCTCCAAGAAGGGAATTTGCTGCGAATGTATAAGCTATCACAGGAGAATGAATGAATTGCCGGCATGTTATTTCCCATCTGATATTGAATCCGGTTATGACAGGACAATAGAAAATTTCATCAGGATTTATAAAGAGAGAGGTTCGGCATATCTTCGATAAAACTAATGGTTGAATTGGTTGAATTGGCGAGGGAGCGAGGGGGCGAGGGGGCGAAGGGGTAAATTGATTAGTTTTAATTAAAATCTTCCATTTATCTTCAACTTTTTTACCTATTTTTGAATTTCGCTTAAAATTATATTACTTTGTATAATTAGCAACTTTTATTAATAATCAAATTTTCTTCATTGATTAACACAAACATTGTTTATGACCAGATTTAATATTCTTCTGATTTTCGTTTTTGCGATATTGCTGACCGCTTGCACAAAAACCAAAAGAGATTATTATGAAGATGGTACGCTAAAATCCGAGATACATAAAAAAGGAGGAAAGTATCATGGCAGAGCTATATGGTATTACTCCAACGGAAATAAACAACACGAATGTAATTATGTAAACGACACACTTCAGGGTAAATCAGTCAGATGGTTTATAAATGGCAAAATACACTCTGCTGAAAATTACAAAAACAACCGCTTACATGGCTTGGTTAAATTGTTCGACCTTAACGGAAACCTGATATCAGAAGAATATTATTACTACGACACGCTTGATGGCTTGTATCGCCTGTATTATCCCTCAGGGCAAATAAAAATTGAAGGAGCATACATCAAAGGTATGTTCGACGGACAGTGGCTGTATTATGAAGAAGACGGGGCGATTGTGGGAATTGGAGATTTTACTAACGGAACAGGGAAACAAAAAGCATGGTACGGAAACGGACAATTAAAAAGAGAAAACAACTATATTGATAATGAAAAACACGGAAGGGAAACATGGTATAATGCCGACGGCACCGTAGAGAAGGTCTTGATTTATAAAAACGGAGAATTAATTTCAGATAAAGAAAATGAAAAGTGAGGTAATTTTAAAAACAAAGCTAAGGCTGAGGGCTAAGTTATATTTTTAACTTTTAACTTATAACTTTGAGCCTACTCCGAAAAGTGGTTTTTTGCCACTAAAACACAAAAACACAAAATTTCACTAAATTTATTTGATTAGTGTTCAGCTTTTTGTGGGTTTTAGTGCTTTGGTGCTTTAGTGGCTTTTTTTGTTTTTTGACTTTTCGGAGTGGGCTTAACTTTTAACTTATAACTTCAAATTCCTTAGCCTTTTATTACTTTTACACTTGATAATAAATACAAATATCCATTTTTAAATTAAAATATGCTTGTCTATCTGATTGGCTTTATGGGAAGCGGCAAAACAACTGTCGGAAAAAGGTTAGCCGGTAAACTTGGTTATGATTTTATCGACCTTGACGAAATGATTGAAAAAAAATATCATATCACCATTAACAATATCTTTAATAAATTTGACGAAAACGCTTTCAGGCTTATTGAACAAAAAACCTTAACAGAGACTTTTAAGCTTAAAAATACAGTAATTTCGACAGGAGGCGGCACTCCTTGCTTTTTTAATAATATGCAATTAATTAATAAACATGGCACTTCTGTTTATCTGAAAATGCACAAACAATCTCTATACGACAGGCTTATTAATTCTAAAACGAAGCGACCTCTGTTAACAGGAAAAACACCGAATGAAATCCTGAACTATATCGGGATGCAGTTACACCACAGGGAACCTTATTACTTACAATCATCAATAATTATTAAAGGAGAAAGCATAAACACAGACCTGCTGGAAAATGCGGTCAGAAAATATATTCCTTAACTTTTTAATTTTAAAATATTGATAAAATGAAATCATTCCGAAAAGAATTATGGTTCAAAACACCCACAAGAAGGCAATTGGTTAATATCACTCCTGAAGTTCAGAACTGTATTATTGAAAGCGGAGTAAAAGAAGGCTTGTGCCTGGTGAATGCAATGCATATCACTGCCAGCGTTTTCATCAATGACGACGAAAGCGGTCTGCATCACGACTATGAAGTTTGGCTTGAAAAATTAGCTCCTGAAAAGCCGTACTCTCAATACCGGCACAACACATTTGAAGACAATGCAGATGCACACCTGAAACGAACCGTTATGGGTAGAGAAGTTGTAGTGGCTATTACCAATAGCAGGCTCGATTTCGGTCCGTGGGAACAAATTTTTTATGGTGAGTTCGACGGAAAAAGAAAGAAAAGGGTGCTGGTAAAAATTATTGGGGAATAGGAGGAGTATTTGGT
>JAIORT010000176.1 GCA_021107975.1 Bacteroidales bacterium
AAATTAAAACACCGCTCTCCTCACCGCATTTGCACCAAACCGCAATCGTATCTTGTCCATCGCCTGGTAAAGGCTTGTCATTTCGTGTGTATCTTCAAATATATTTAACTGTTGCGAGCCTTGTACCAAGTGGCTGAACTTCACTCCAATCAGCCTGACCAGCATTCTGCGTTTATATAATTTTTTAAATAACTCCAAAGATGTACCCATCAGAATATGATCGAAAGCTGTGTATGAAATATGCTTTTGTAAAGTATGCGTGTCAAAATTGGAATACCTGATCTTGACAGTTACACACGATGTCAGCTTTTGCTTCTTTCTAAGTTGAAAAGCAATCTTCTCAACCATGCTTATCAACAGGTTTTTTAGTTTAATCACATCAATCGTATCCGTTTCAAACGTATGTTCAGTGCTTATGGATTTTCGTTCGGAATATTGCCGCACAGGTGCCGTATCAACTCCATTGGCTTTTTTCCAAATCAAAATACCATTTTTACCCATTACGCGTTCAATCATATCGGGTGGTATTTGCCGTAATGTCATAATTGTTGATATACCCATTGACCGGAGTAAATGATAAGTCTTATTGCCGATCATAGGAATTTTTCTGATAGATAATGGATTTAAAAACGGTTGTACACACTGTTGGGGTATTTGTAATAAACCATTTGGCTTTGCTTCGCCGGTAGCAATCTTCGAAACTGTTTTATTGATTGAAACACCAAAAGAAATCGGCAATCCTGTTTCATTAATAATTTTCTGCCGCAGTTCATGCGACCATTTCAGGTTACCAAAAAACCTATCCATACCTGTAATATCAAGATAATGTTCATCAATAGATGCTTTTTCGCAAACAGGTGCTTTTTCGGTAATTATCTCCGTTACTATTTTCGAATACTTACTGTACTGATCCATATCGCCTCTGATAACAATGGCGTGGTCGCATAAAGTGCGAGCCATCTTCATGGGCATAGCAGAATGTACTCCAAATTGTCGTGCTTCATAACTGCACGAAGCCACCACTCCCCTATCGGATGTGCCACCGATGATAATGGGTTTTCCTATTAAATTACGATTCATCAGCCGCTCAACAGATACAAAAAAGGTATCCAGATCAAGGTGTACTATGCAGCGGTTTGTGGTATTCATTTTATAAAAAAATTCATTTTTTACTTGACATTTAAAAAATTAGTTATACTTTTGATTAGTATTTAATCATTAAAACGTTTACAATATAATCATTTTATTTTAAATAACAAAAATTCCAGAAAATAATCAAGCTATGCACTTCAGTAAAAATATCAAATTCTTACGCAAACGCAAAGGCAGAACCCAGGATGATGTGGCTTTTGCTCTTAATATAAAACGTTCCACACTCAGCGGCTATGAAAATGAAGTAGCAAAACCGGGAGTGGAAGTCTTATTAGCATTTTCCGATTATTACAAAATAGCAATTGATACCCTTATCAAAATAAACCTTTCGGAACTGCCCGAAAGCCAGATGTCGCAATTAGAAAGAGGATATGATGTACATATAAAAGGGAGCAAGTTGCGGGTTTTGGCAACTACAGTTGATAGCGAAAACAATGAAAACATCGAACTGGTTTCAGAAAAAGCAAAAGCAGGTTACAAGAGCGGGTTTGCCGATCCGGAGTATATCAAAATATTACCTGCATTCAAATTGCCATTTCTTTCAAAAGAGCGAAAATACCGCACTTTCCAGATCAGTGGTGATTCTATGTTACCTATACCCGACAACTCATGGGTAACAGGAGAATATGTTGAAAACTGGCAATACATTAAAGACGGACAGCCTTATATTATCCTGACAATGGAAGACGGGATTGTTTTTAAAATTGTTGAAAATAAAATAAAAGATAAAGGTGCACTTATGCTTCATTCGCTTAACAATCTGTATGATCCTTACGAAATAGAAGTGAGTGATGTAAGAGAAGTATGGAAATTTGTAAATTATATCAGTTCAGAAATTCCCGAATCCAATATTGAAAAAGATGACCTGGTTGAGGAAGTAAAAGCATTAAGGATGGAAGTAAAGGCAATACAAATAAAATTAAATTTGTAATTAAAAATGTACCTGAACACTCATTCGTACTACAGCCTTCGTTACGGAACCTTGTCTTTGGAAAAATTAATCGATCTTACAAAAAAACATCATATCCCTGCTTTGGCTTTAACGGACATTAATAACTCCACAGGTATGATTGATTTTGTAAAGCTATGCAGACAAAACAGCATCAAACCCATCGGAGGAATTGAGTTCAGAAATGGAAATGAATATTTATATACCGGAATCGCTAAAAATAACGAGGGCTTCAGAGAACTTAACGAGTTTGTTACATCTCATAATCTTAATAAGAAAAAATACCCTGTTCATGCCAACAGTTTCAAAAACGTTTACATAATTTATCCTTATGGCAGCAAAATGTTGAAAGACCTGAAAAAAAATGAGTTTATAGGTATTAAACCTTATGAAGTCCTAAAATTGTTTACATCCGATTATCTCGAAGACCAATTCAAATTAGTAATACAGCAGCCTGTAACATTTGCCGATAAAAAAGGATATCATCTGCATAAAAACCTGCGTGCAGTTGATAACAACATATTGTTAAGCCAGCTTACACCTGAAATGCTGGCAGATGAATCGGAAAAAATGCTGCCTGTCGATGATTTGCTTGAATATTACCGGGATTATCCTCAAATTATAAAAAACACTGAAAAGCTGATAGAGGAATGTGAAATAGATTTCGATTATAAATCTTTTAAAAATAAAAAGACATTTACGGGAAATATTACAGATGACAAAACACTACTCAAAAAACTGGCTTATGATGGATTAGAATATCGTTATGGAATGAAAAATAAAGTTGCAAGGGAAAGGGTGGAAAAGGAATTAGATATCATTTTCAAACTGGGATTTTCAGCTTATTTCCTGATCACCTGGGACATTATCCGCTATTCCATGTCGCGTGGATTTTACCATGTAGGGCGTGGAAGCGGCGCTAATAGTGTTGTGGCATATTGCCTGAAAATAACCGATGTTGATCCTATTGACCTTGACTTGTATTTTGAGCGTTTTATTAATCCAAAACGTACCAGCCCGCCTGATTTTGATATTGATTATTCATGGCGCGAACGTGAAGAAGTACAGGATTATATATTTAAACGTTATGGGCATGAGCACACGGCTTTATTAGGCGCTACTTC
>JAIORT010000768.1 GCA_021107975.1 Bacteroidales bacterium
TACTTTTACGTCCTTCCAGAATTCCTTTTCTAATTCATCTACTAAAACCAAACCTTTCTTCAAACCTTCCTCATTTCTTGTCATTCCGCTATAATCCCAGAGAATTTTCCCTAATCGTTTATGGAATGAAGTAACAGTTTGCCTTCCGTTTACCGAGAGCAGCTTTTCAATTTTTGACTTAACAGCTTTTTCAGCTTCTTCAAATTCAGGAGTATCAGTCGGTATCTTTGGCGTACTAATCTCATCAGCGAGATAGTTACAAATTGTATTAGGAATAATAAAGTAACCATCGCCGGCGCATTGCATTAATGAGCTTGCACCAAGACGGTTTGCCCCATGATCGGAGAAATTGGACTCACCAATAGCGAATAAACCCTGAATAGTAGTCATCAGTTCGTAATCAACCCATAAGCCACCCATAGTATAATGCCCGGCAGGATAAATACGCATCGGCTCTTCATAAGGGTTAAGACCTGTTATCTTTTCATACATTTCAAAAAGATTACCGTACTTGTCTTCAATGGCTTCCTTGCCTTGTTTTGCAATAGCATCTTTAAAGTCAAGATTTACTGCCAAACCCGTATCACCAACTCCATAACCGGCATCACACCTTTCTTTGGCTGCTCTTGAACCTACATCTCTCGGTACAAGATTTCCGTAAGCAGGGTATCTTCTTTCCAAATAATAATCTCTTTCTTCTTCAGGAATATCATTAGCAGGTCTTTTGTCTCCCTTTTTCTTTGGAGCCCAAACTCTGCCGTCATTTCTCAACGATTCGGACATCAGTGTTAACTTTGCCTGGTAGTCATTCAATACAGGGATACTTGAAGGATGTATCTGAATAAAACTCGGGTTCCCCCAAAACGCACCTTTTTTATAAGCAGTCCAGGCAGCCGATGCATTAGAATTAACAGCGAGAGTAGAAAGGTAGTAAATAGTTCCGTAGCCGCCTGTTGCCAAAACCACGGCATGTCCCGAATGTCTTTCTATTTCGCCGGTTATTAGATTCCTTGTTATAATTCCCCTGGCTTTTCCATCAACGATAATTAGTTCGAGCATTTCGCGGCGACTAAACATTTTCACGGTACCATTCTTAACCTGCCTGCTTAATCCCGAATAAGCGCCTAATATACATTGCTGCCCTGTTTGTCCTTTGGCATAAAATGTTCTTGAAACCTGCACCCCGCCAAAAGAACGGTTATCCAATGTACCGCCATATTCCCTGGCAAAAGGAACGCCCTGAGCTGTTAACTGATCAATGGTAGCATTACTGACTTCTGCTGCACGATAAACATTTGCTTCTCTTGCCCTGTAATCGCCGCCTTTTATCATATCGTAAAACAGACGGTAAACACTATCGCCATCGTTTTTGTAATTCTTTGCTGCATTAATACCCCCCTGTGCTGCAACCGAATGTGCCCTTCTTGGAGTATCCTGGAAACAAAAGACTTTTACATTATATCCTAACTCTCCTAATGAAGAAGCTGCTGCTGCGCCGGCAAGTCCCGTACCGACAAGAATAATATCCAGCTTCTTTTTATTAGCCGGGTTCACTAATTTCATCGAGGATTTGTATTTCGACCACTTTTCTGCTAACGGTCCTTCGGGTATTTTTGAATTTAATTTATTCATATATTATATAATTTCTATTTACCAATTTATACGCCATAAGGTATACACACTATAATACTTAGTGGTATTTATTCATTACATCTTTTAATTGCTTCATCAATAAGCTTCGCTGAGATTCTAAAATCAGTCTTTTTAATTTCATCAAATATTTTAGTAATTGAATTCAATATTCCTTTTTCTTTAGCTGCTATTAAAATACCAACTGTCCCGGTATAATTAAGTTTCAATTGTTTGGCTTCTTTTCGTCCTTTTAAATCATCTAAAATCAACAAACAATCACTTTTTTCTAAGGCAAGTGCAATTGCACTTGCTTCTCCAACATCTACAAATGTTTCTAAAATTCTTTGATAATTTTCGTCTTTCGGATTCTCAACCTTAATAAATTCAGGTAATGGATTACCAAATTCTTCTACGATCATTTGTGTAATAGTAATAGTACCGAACAATGATTTTAGAATTTCTATTCTTCCTAATTTATGAAGTAAAATCAAACAACTCGTATCAGAGACTATAATTTTGGGCATTTTTTATATCGTTTTCAAGGTCTGAAACAGGATAATTAAATATAGAAACATCATAATCTCCAAGGATTTCCATGAAAGCTCTTTTGGAAAGTCCAACCATTTCGGCAGCTTGTCCTAATGATAGTTTACCTTTCTCAAATAGCCTGGATGCAAGAAGCATTTTCGCTTCTCTATCATTTAATTCTACTGTATCCGGTATGTCTATTGTTAATGTTTTCATATTCCAAATTTACTAATAATTTTTTATTTCACAAAAATACTTGTAGGCAATACTTGCCATTAATTAAA
This sequence comes from Bacteroidales bacterium, assembly GCA_021107975.1. Classification (GTDB taxonomy): domain Bacteria; phylum Bacteroidota; class Bacteroidia; order Bacteroidales; family JAADJA01; genus JAADJA01. The sequence goes on from JAIORT010000768.1 coordinate 2,445, forward strand.
ATATACAGCCAGAGGAATAATAATAAAACCCAATGGCAGAATAATGGAAATAAGAGTACTAACTTTACTGATAATAGGTGTATATCTATAATGATTTAATCCGAGCGACTGAAAGGCTGACTGGAATCCATGATGTAGATGAAAACCTAAAATAATAAAAGCAATGATATATCCGATCACATATTCTATCAATTTGAACCTGGCTAACACCAAGGCTCCCATGTCGTGATAGTGATTGCCGTTAATAGTAATTTCGTCCATTTCCCCAAACTTTGACCGGAAATAAAAATTTATAAGATGGATTACCAGAAAAATCAAAATAATTATTGCAGTATGGATCATAAATTTTGAGAAAGGTGATTTATGCGACCAGCCTTCCATTTTATACCGATGGGGGCGCGCCAACCAGTTTTGAATTTGCAAAACCAATGCATATATGATATGAATGATGAACCCGCCAAACAATACAACCTCAAAAATTTTAATTAAAATATTTGATGCCATAAAATTAGCAGCAATATTGAACCAGTCGGTATCGGGTAATAACACCAATAGGTTTATACCCAAATGAACAAACAGGAATGTAATTAAAAACAATCCTGCAAATGCCATTATAAATTTTTTTGCAAGTGATGATTGAAATCTCGAAGTGCCCATAATCAATGATTTAGTCAAAAAATACTTAATACTTCTGCCCTTTTGTTATTAAATTAACAATGCAAAAGTATATTTTTATTTTTTTTATTGGATTATAAATATAGATATTTCTTTAATTTGTA
>JAIORT010000402.1 GCA_021107975.1 Bacteroidales bacterium
AAGCATTATTTTCTATGAACAAAATTACAAAATTATTCAATATCAAATATCCCATTATCCAGGGCGGTATGATCTGGTGCAGTGGCTGGGAACTGGCTTCAGCCGTGAGCAATGCCGGCGGACTTGGACTTATCGGCTCAGGGTCAATGTATCCTGATATTTTAAAAGAACATATAAGGAAATGCAAAGCTGCAACCGATAAACCATTTGGTGTAAATATTCCGTTGCTTTATTCTCAAACCGACGAACATATTAAAGTAATTCTAAAAAAAGGGGTTAAAATTGTTTTTACATCAGCCGGAAATCCGAAAAAATATACTACATATTTAAAAGAACACGGAGTTACAGTTGTTCATGTAGTAGCCAATATGAAGTTTGCAATAAAATGCGAAGAAGCCGGAGTTGATGCTATTGTAGCCGAAGGCTTTGAAGCGGGGGGGCATAATGGTTTTGAAGAAACCACAACCATGGTTTTAATCCCACAGATTGTAAATGCAGTTTCTGTTCCGGTGATTGCAGCCGGGGGAGTAGGAACAGGAAGGGCAATGCTGGCAGCTTTTGCTTTGGGAGCCAAAGGCGTTCAGATAGGAAGCCGCTTTGTTGCATCTGCCGAATCATCCGCTCACGATAACTTTAAAAGCGCAGTTGTTGAAGCCGGCGATGGGAATACAAAACTTATCCTGAAAAAAGTAGTTCCGGTAAGGGTAATCAGAAACAAATTCTTTAACGAAATCCAACAAGCCGAAGACATTGGAGCCTCTGCTAATGAACTAAAGGAAATATTAGGCAGAGCCAGGGCTAAAAAAGGTATGTTTGAAGGTGATTTGAATAATGGTGAGTTAGAAATAGGACAGGTGTCCGCTCTGATCAACCATGTAAAACCTGCCTCTGAAATAATTCTGGAAATTATAGATGAATTTATAATGGCAAAACAGGAGCTTCAACATTCAAATTTCTAACCTGAATTATTCACATTAAAAGAAATATTCCTAAATTTGGCGATTTTATTCTAATTTATAAAAATCCTGTTAATATTCTAAAATAATTAATATGAATTTTGAATTTACAGAAGAACAATTAATGATAAGACAAGCAGCAAGAGATTTTGCGCAGAGAGAATTGATAAATGATGTAATAGAAAGAGATTACAAAGCCAAATTCCCTGCTAACCATGTGAAGACGATGTCGGAATTAGGTTTTATGGGAATGATGATCGATCCGAAATATGACGGCGGAGGAATGGATACGGTTTCGTATGTACTTGCTATGGAAGAAATCTCAAAAATTGATTCCTCTGTAAGTGTGATCATGTCGGTTAACAATTCCCTGATATGTTATACTATTGAAAAATTTGGTACTGAAGAACAAAAAGAAAAATACCTAAAGCCTCTGGCAAGAGGAGACAAAATTGGAGCTTTTCTTTTATCAGAACCTGAATCCGGTTCGGATGCTACCATGCAAAGGATTATTGCTGAAGATAAAGGTGATTATTATTTGGTAAACGGAATTAAAAACTGGATTACCAGTGCCAATTCAGGGTCAATATATATTCTGTTTGCACAAACTCATCCTGAAAAAAAACATCGTGGTATCAATGCCCTTATTGTTGAAAAAGACACACCGGGAATAAGCCTGGGTCCACACGAAGATAAGATGGGCATGCGAAGCTCAGATACACATTCGGTAATGTTTACAGACGTAAAAGTACCAAAGGAAAATCGACTTGGTGAAGATGGCTTCGGTTTTAAGATTGCCATGAAAGCCCTTGAGGCAGGTCGCTTGGGGATTGCAGCACAAGCATTGGGGATAGCTGCCGGGGCTTTGGAGAGAGCAATTCAGTATTCAAAAGAAAGGAAGGCATTTGGAACAGAAATAGCAAATCATCAGGCTATTGCATTTAAAATTGCCGACATGGCTGTAAAAGTTGAAAATGCAAGAAATCTTTGTTTGAAAGCAGCCTGGCTGAAAGACAATAAAAAACCTTTTGCCCTTGCCAGTTCTATGGCTAAACTATATGCGGCTGATATTGCAATGGAAGTTACTACGGAAGCAGTACAAATACACGGTGGATATGGTTATGTGAAAGAATATCATGTTGAACGACTGATGCGGGAAGCTAAACTTACCCAAATCTATGAAGGAACTTCCGAGATTCAGAAGATTGTTATTTCGAGATTGTTGCTGAAAGATTAATTATTTTCCAAAATTCTAATTTTGCATCTTGCAATCAAAAATGTAAAACTTTAACACATAAACACGCAAACACTTTAAAACATGAAAATATTAATATGTATAAGTAACGTGCCTGATACAACAACCAAGATCAGGTTTGTTAATGATAACACGGCTTTTGACACAAACGGTGTTCAATGGATCATTAATCCGTGGGATGAACTTGCGTTGACCAGGGCACTGGAATTAAAAGAAACAACGGGCGACGCAATTGAAAAGGTAACGGTTATAAATGTCGGAACAAAGGATACAGAACCAACTTTACGAAAGGCGTTAGCTATCGGGGCTGATGATGCTATTCGTGTAAATGCCGAACCCAAAGATGCCTATTTTGTAGCGTATCAAATTTCAGAGGCTGTAAAAAATGAAGGTTATGATATGATCATTGCCGGCATTGATTCTTCTGATTATAATGGCGCTGCTGTCGGCGGTATGTTGGCTGAATTTCTTGGAGTTCCTTCTGTATCGTCAGTTTCTTCAATTGAGGTTGAAGGAGAAAATATTAGTCTGAAAAGAGAAATTGACGGAGGCTCTGAAGTAATCGACACCCAGTTGCCTTTTGTGGCTATTATTCAAAAAGGTGTGGCTATTGAACCGAGAATCCCCTCAATGCGAGGAATTATGATGGCGCGCAAAAAGCCGTTGAATGTGGTTGAACCTGTTGAAGCTGATACTTTAACTGAATTTGTCAGTTATGAATTGCCTCAGGCAAAAGCTGCCTGTAAAATGGTTGACCCTGAAAATGTAAAAGAACTTATTGATTTGTTACATACTGAAGCAAAAGTTATTTAAAATTATAGCCACAGATTCACAGATTAAAATGAATTATCAAAAGTTAAAATATCCATTACAAACAGAAGTAAAAGTTATATGAAACAATAGCCACAGATTAAAATGAATTATCCGGAGTCTAAATATCCATTACAAAATGAAACCTATGAAATCTGTGAATCTGTGGCAATAAAAAAATCTAAAATCTAAAAT
>JAIORT010000692.1 GCA_021107975.1 Bacteroidales bacterium
TTATAAAGGAATAAAATTACAAAAGAAATATGTTCCCGATTTTATTTGTTATGACAAAATAATTGTTGAGATAAAAGCACTTAGTCAGTTAAATTCAGATAATGAGTCGCAGATTTTAAATTATTTAAAAACAACAGGGTTTAAAGTTGGGATATTAGTTAATTTTGGAGAATCAAGTTTAAAATACAAACGATTTGTTTATTAATAAATAATTAGTGAAAATTAGTGAAATCAGTGGAAAAATTCTCGAGTAAAGCATATTTAGATATGGAACTGCTGAGATTTACAACAGCAGGCAGTGTTGATGATGGTAAAAGCACTTTAATAGGGCGTCTTCTTTACGACAGTAAGTCTATATTTGAAGATCAACTGGAAGCTGTTAAAAGAGCAAGTATCCGTAAAGGAAATGAACAAATTAACCTTGCACTATTAACAGACGGTTTACGCGCCGAAAGAGAACAAGGCATTACCATTGATGTGGCATATCGCTATTTTGCTACTCCAAAACGTAAGTTTATTATAGCAGATACCCCCGGACATGTTCAATATACACGGAATATGGTTACAGGAGCCTCAACCGCTAATGCCGCAATAATTCTGATTGATGCAAGGAACGGGGTAACCGAGCAAACTTACCGCCATTCATATATCGCTTCATTACTGCAAATCCCTCACCTGATTGTTTGTGTAAACAAAATGGATCTTGTTGATTATAAGGAAGAGGTCTATGAGGAAATAAAAGAGCAGTTCACTGCATTTGCTGCAAAACTTGCAGTTAAGGATATACGCTATGTACCAATCAGCGCTTTGTATGGAGATAATGTCGTTGAGCAGACAACAAATATGCCGTGGTATGAGGGCGGCACACTGAGGTATATTTTAGAAAACATACATATAGGAAGCGACCTGAATCATATTGATCCTCGTTTCCCTGTTCAGTATGTTATCCGACCTCAATCCGATAAATACCATGACTACAGGGGCTATGCAGGACGAGTAGCAGGAGGTGTGTTCAGAAAAGGAGATAAAGTGATGATCCTTCCATCAGGATTTGTAACAACGATTGAATCAATTGATGTCTTTGAAAAAGAACTCAACGAAGCATATCCACCGATGTCAGTTACCCTTAGGCTTAGTGATGATCTGGATATCAGCCGGGGCGATATGATCATTAAGGAAAATAATGTGCCTCAAATTGATCAGAATCTCGATGTAATGATATGCTGGATGAGCGAAAAGGCATTGAGTCCGGGAACAAAGTATTACCTTAAACATACTACGCAGGATGTAAGGTGCCTGATAAAAGGTATAAAATACAAAGTTGATGTAAATACACTAAAGCGTATTATTGACGGTCAGGAACTGAAAATGAATGAGATTGCCAGGGTATCCTTACGGACTACGAAACCACTTTTCTTCGACAGTTACCGTAAAAACCGGCAAACAGGAAGCCTGATACTAATAGAAGAAGGAACTTACAATACTGTGGGGGTGGGAATGATTGTTTAATAAACTAAGGATATTATAACAATGAAAGTATTAATTACAGGAACTGCCGGTTTTATAGGATTTAACCTGGCAAAGAAATTATTGGAACAGGGTTATACTGTTATTGGACTCGATAACATCAATAATTATTATGATGTTAATTTGAAATATGGAAGACTCAGGGAAACAGGTATTGAAAAAGAGTTAATCAAATATAATAGTCGTGTGCAAAGTTCGAATTTCAAGAATTATTCATTTTATCAATTAAATTTAGAGGATAATACCAATGTCCAAAATCTTTTTCAGAAAGAAAAAATTGAGTATGTAATCCATCTCGCTGCACAAGCCGGAGTCAGGTATTCATTGGAAAATCCGTATGTTTATATTAACAGCAACATACTGGGCTTTATTAATATACTTGAAGCATGCAGGAATTTTAACATTAAACATCTGATTTATGCAAGCAGCTCAAGTGTTTACGGGTTAAACGAAAAAATGCCTTTTTCTACAAAAGATAATGTTGATCATCCGATAAGTCTTTATGCTGCTACAAAAAAGAGCAATGAATTAATGGCACATTCATACAGTTACTTATTTAAGATACCTACTACCGGACTACGTTTTTTTACCGTTTACGGACCATGGGGAAGGCCTGATATGGCTTCGTTTCTGTTTACAAAGGCGATTATAGAAAACAAGGCTATTGATGTTTATAATTATGGTAATATGCTGAGAGATTTTACATTTGTTGATGATATTGTTAACGGTATTAGCAAAGTTGTTGAAAATCCTCCCCGTGGAAATTCAGAATGGAAAGGCTTAGAACCTGATCCTTCCTGTTCTCCGGCACCATATAAAATATTTAATATCGGGAATAATACTCCGGTAAAACTTATGGACTTTATTAATGCCTTAGAAACTTCCCTGGGACAAAAGGCAAAACTAAACCTTCTGCCCATGCAACCCGGTGACGTTATGGCAACTTTTGCCGATGTATCGGGATTAATCGAAGAAATGGATTATAAACCTGACACCCCGATTCAAAAAGGTATTGATGAGTTTGTTAAATGGTATAAAGGATATTATAAAGTCTGACTTCGTCATTGCGAGCCAGAGAGTAGGCTTGTGTGATAGAGCGTGGCAATCTGTTAATTAATTTTGAATGGCTTTAAAGGAACCCCCAAAAAACTGGTATGCACTATATACCAAATCAAGAACTGAAAAAATAGTCTTTCAATCTTTGATCTCATCCGGCATTGAAGCCTTTCTTCCCCTTATTAAAACGTTTAAACAATGGAGCGACCGGAAAAAATGGGTTGAGGAGCCTTTGTTCAGATCATACATTTTTGTACACATCTCTAAGAAAGAATATTTTAAAGTATTAAATGTATCCGGTATTGTTCGATATATAACTTTTGAAGGAAAAGCAGTACCAATTCCACCACAACAGATCGAAGCGATAAGGCAATATATAGGTTCCGGCGAAGAACCGATAAGCAGTAACCAGGAGTTTCAAATCGGCGATAAGGTTGAAGTCATCAGGGGAGCGATGAACGGTTTGCAGGGACAATTGGTCAGGATTATGGGTAAACAAAAAGTAAAAATTGAAATAGAAGTCATTTCCCAAACAATATTTTTATCCATATCCAAATCGTTTTTAAGGATTATCACCTCACCCTAACCCTCTCCTCAGGAGACTGTGTGAAAACGAAGTTTTAATTG
>JAIORT010000054.1 GCA_021107975.1 Bacteroidales bacterium
AGTGTTTCAGGAAAAAGAAAAGGCTGCCAGAATATTTGGCAGCCTTTTTCCTTTTTAAAGATATTTGTTTAGGGAACTTGCGTTCCTTGTCCAATGTTCGGAACCCACACATCATTCTTATCCTTATTATCAACCTGAGTATCCATGTTATAATCACTTTCAAGATAACCGGTAGTTCCTGCTTGTAAAGTCCATACCGTTTTATCATTAGCATCGATCAGTTCGTCAGGTTTTCCGTCACCGCCGAATAATCCGTAAATGGTACCACCCAAATTTTTCTGCCCGTTCAGATATGCCTGACCTGCAGGGGTTGTGAAATCATAAGAATACAAGCCCAGTCCAATCAGGTTCATTGGATTAGCCGATAATACCCCCAGGTGATTCCTGTGCCAGACCACAACAAACGGATTATTTACAAACATTGTATAGAATTTAATCAAACTTGATCCGTCAGTTGCAACGATTGAAGCATCTTTCAGAACAAATGCAGCTCTCTGGTCAACCATTGTTGCGCCTGTTGCAAGAGGTGCTGTTGGTGCATCCCTTAATTCAACCAATACCCAGTCGGTAATATCTGTGTTAGGTATCATTGAAACAGATTCAGTTCCGGTATAATACCATTTAGCTGACGGGTCGCTGTAGTATGGTTGATTAAACGGGATTAAACCGGCAGCGTTTAAAGATGTATTCATATCAGAACCATTATAAGGACCTTCGAGGAATGCTGTTAAATCAACCAGGATGAACGGGTCTTCCTGTCCGTAAATTGCAAATGCCAGGTCTATAGATTCAGGGAACCAGGGATGTCCATCCGGGTATCTTAGTTCATTCCAATCTCCCAAATATGGTTCCATGCCAATAGTCCAGACTGCATCATCATTCCAATGGTCAGGTGAAGTTTTCCATCCGAAACGGCATTCCGGATTATTATCTAAAGGTTGTGCCTGAACATCAAGCCAGTAAACTATGGGTTCATCAGGTGTTCCTTTTTGTATAAATGGTTCAACCCACATAAGGTCAAAAATATACCTCCAGCATTCAGTATCACCAAACGGTTCATATAATGGTAATGCAGGATTATACCATCCTTCGATTAATCCCATTGCATAAGGTTCAAACATAAATTCATACGGATTAAATATTCCGATCCACAAAACTTCTCCCGGCATACTATATCCTGTCGGACTTTGTTCAGCAGGAATATCTTTATGTATGCTTAATGTAAATGTAACTGCACCGGGACCTTCCAAAGGTTTAATATCATGATACCAAGATCCCCATATTTCAATCCTTGTAAGAGGACCTGTTATGTTGCATAAGAAATCATCAGCAAGGATCATTGCCGGATAAAAACTACCGAACGTAGCATCCACATCCATACCCATGTCAGACAGGTCCGGTTCTTGCAGCCATTTATATACTTCTCTAATTGCAACTTCATAGTCTTCCACTTCTCCATCATCAGCCTGCCCGGTATAAGTTAAGCCACCGGCGGTATTAAACCTGAATCTTGCGAATGTGGTTCCAAAATATGCACTTGCCGGAACATTGAATATAAGAACATTATTGCCTGCATTAACAGCCTGGTCGGTAAAAATCTGCTCTCCTGCGTCTCCCCAGTTTCCATTCTGGTTGAAGTCAATCCAGGCGTTCAGATAACCATTTACAGATGCAATAACCTTAACAGTATTCATCTGGTTATAAACAATAATAGATGGCAATATTACTCCGTCTTCATCATCGAGGTTGTTATTATCATCACCAAGTGCATTAGGATCAGGCAAACCATCCGGTTCAGCATCGATACATGCGCCTAAGTAAATAAGTGGATCAACTAAATGTCTTGCACCATCGCTTGCCATTAAAGTTGGATATGACGGATCTTTTGCATCGCCGAAGTCGAGGTCGCCTTCGATGATAACTTCATGATCTTCCACCTCGCCATCAGGAGCTAATCCGGTATATGTTAATCCGCCAACCGAACTGAACCTGAACCTGGCATAAGTAGTTCCGACATTTGCATTTGCGGGAACAGCGAAGAACAACCAGTTATTTCCGGCTGATAAGCTATAATCCAGAAATACATGTTCATTGGCTTCAGCCCATGAGCCGTTTCCGTTATAATCAATCCAGGCGTTCAAAATTCCGTCAACAGATGCATCTATACTGAATCCTCCGGTTCCTCCTACATACAGTGGGAAAGTAACTGTAACCCCATCTTCATCATCAAGATTATTGTTATCATCACCAAGTGCATTTGGATCTTGTAGTCCATTGGGTTCTGCATCAATTAAGGCACCCAGGAAAACACCGCCGGCAATAATATGTCTTGCCCCGTTGCTTGCCAATAATGTTGGATATGTCGGATCAGCAGCATCACCAAAGTCTATTTGTTCTATTTCTTCAGAGGTGATAACAAATGCCATGTCGCTATATCTTGTAGGTGGAGGCGTATTCCAGACTATACTTTGCCACGGTGGTACAAAATGTGCTGCCGGGCAGAGTATCGGAACATTCGAACGAGCTGATTCTTGCCAGCGCCAGACTAAATCACCATTTATTGTGTAAGCGCAGATATCAAGCCAGTAGAAATTTCCTTCGGTTTGCTCAAAGGGTATTTCGAGAACATAGTCGTACTTATAAATAAAATCCCCAAAGCTATTTATTAGTCCTGTGTTGGTTTCATTAACTGATGCTAAAGGAACATTTTTACCCCATATCTCAGGATCCAGTGGCAGACAAGTACCTGTCGGATCATTATCATGTATGCTCAGGTGGAAATAATTGATTCCACTTCCTATAACGTTATTTTCATAATTTCCCCACCAGTGAATGTCAGTAACAAGTCCGCCATAGCATTCCCAATCGTCAGCAATAATTTCAACGTCATCAGTGCAGTGTAACCCGGGTAATTCCACACAGGGTTCTTGTATCCATTTAATATCAGGATTTTGAATTATTTCGACTTCATAGTCCTCAACTTCTCCGTCAGTGGCAAGTCCGGTATAAGATAATCCTCCGACAGTGCTAAATCTGAATCGTGCATAAGTTGTTCCAACGTTAGCATTTGCAGGAACGAGATAGTTTAAGCAAACAGTATAACCGAAGTGAATATATGCATCGGTAAATATCTGTTCACCCGGGTCAGCCCAGTCACCATCGGCATTGAAATCCATCCAGCCTTGCAGGTAACC
>JAIORT010000670.1 GCA_021107975.1 Bacteroidales bacterium
GATTTTTTTGTACAAGCCAGCGCGGACTTTCAGGAACAAAAAACAGGAGAATGAAGAAAAGCAAGGCAGGCAAAGTTTCCGAAGCAAACATCCATCGCCAGCCGAAATTAATATTCCATGATTCGTTTGTATTGTCGGTAATAAAATAATTTACAAAATAAACCAGCAAAATACCGGAAACAATGGCAAATTGATTTATTGAAACCAATCTTCCGCGCATTCGTGCAGGGGCTATTTCTGCAATATATAATGGTGATAACATTGAAGCCATCCCTACTCCGAAACCACCAATAATTCTAAAAATTATCAGTTGGGTAATAGTTTCAGGGACAGACGAGCCAATTGCCGATATTGCAAAAAGGACAGCTGCAAGCAGTAATATTTTCTTTCTCCCGAATTTATCGCTTAAAAACCCTGCTAAAGTAACCCCGATAACACAACCTGCCAAAGCACATGAAGCAGCCCAGCCCATTTGTATCGCACTAAGGTCGAAATGAGTTCTGAGAAAACCTATTGCTCCTGAAATAACAGCAGTATCATAACCGAACAAAAGCCCGCCAAGGGCCGCAACAATGCTGATTGTTATCACGTAAGCGGTATTTTTGTTTTCTTTTGTTGTCATTTCAAAATAACTTTCATCTTAACTTTTTCCAACTCAGGTAAATTAATGTATGCCTCGTCTTTGTTGAAATCTGTCCAGTTCTCTCCGTTTATTGTTACTGCTTCAATTTTTACCGATAGGTCTTCAAATGGAGACGGATAAAACTTTTCATTTTTTTGGGGAGATTTAACACAATAATATAGTTCAACAGGTTTTTTGTTTACCCATAAATCCAAATACAGATAAATTAACAGACTGTATTCCATTGAATGATAAGAAGTTTTATCAGCAGCAGCTTTTATATCATCTTTTATTTTCCCGTCAAGAAAAACGCCTCTGTAAGTGTCGCCATATTTTTTATCAATAAAATATTTATTCCAGAAATCAGCACCTTTTTTGAAATGGTCAAGATATTTTTTATCCCCGGTAAGTTTATAATTAAAAATGTCAAACATATTTCCATAAACCTGTATCCACCAATATGAAAAATCGGTATGCAAAGAAGGGTCTGTCCTTCCGACACCGGTGTACCAAATTCCGTTTTCAGCAAATCCCCATTTGTAGATTTTTTCTGTAATTACTTTGGTTGAATCCAAATATTCTTTTTTTCCGGTCAAAAGATAAAGCCGGTAAAACATCCATACAACTTCCTGGTTATGACCGATATTTATTTCATTTTCTAAACCACTATTTCTTGTTATACAATTCCAATCTTTATCAAATGGTTCTATAATCCAATCGGTTTCAGGACACTGCATTTTATCCAAAGCAATATTCATAATTCTTTCCGCCTGATGAAGATATTTATCATTCCTTGTGGCAAGATATAAATAAAGCATATAACTGGAAACAGGAACAACTTCCGATGAGAAATTTTTACCATAAGATTTTACACTTAAATCCCTGTTTAAAACATCAAAGAATCCACCATTGATAGTATCTTGCCTTTTTGTCTCTGCAATTTCGTTTGATCTTTCAATGTATTGAAGTACATTTTTATCATGAGTAACGAGATAATACAATGATAATCCTGTGTTTGTATAAAACTGCACAAATGTATTCTTTGTAGAATCTATTGGATTTCCTTGTTTGTCAAGACGATTATACCATCCGCCATATTCTTTGTCCCAGGCGTGTTCCAAAAGAAAATCCACAGCATCGGAAGCAATTTTTAAATATTTTTCTTCACCTGTAAAAAGATAAGCAACAGAATAACCAAAAATATGCCTTGAAATCATACTCGGATGTTTTTCTGTTCCTTTAATTTGATTCCAGCTTCTATCAAAATTAGTAATAAAAGCGCCGTCAACAGTATCAAGGGAATATTTTATCCAGTATGGCATAATATCCGTTAATGCCTGATTTCTCCAGAAACTTCCTTCAAAAACATTAGTGTCGGCAACAGTAGATTTTCCACCATCATCACTTTCTTTATTTCCGGAATCTGAACATCCTGATAAGATAATCACTGCAAATAAAACAGGTGAAATAAATAATTTTAGTTTTGTTAAAGATGTTTTCATATCTAGTTTATTTATTGATATTATACTATTTTCTCTGCGCCTTTGCGACTCTGCGTTTAAATCATAAATTATTCCACAGGGTAAATCAGCGTCATCACTGACTGCCGTCAGGCAGGTGTGTTCTATACTCATCACTATATAATCCGATCTTCTTAACCGGTATCTTTTTGAACCCTAGTTCATAAGCCGGAGAATCATCATTCAACTGGAATTTTTCTTTCGCAATATCTTCAAAACCAGGATTCTCTTGTAAAAATATATTTCCTTTCATTTTCTCCATAGTCTCAACATGACCATATTTGAATGTTTGGAAATTATCCGATTGATCAGTTTCCAGGCTTTCTCTCAATAATACGGGATCACCAATTAAATTATCCTTTACTTCAACTATTTCAAAATCGAGTTTGTCATACAGATCAATAAATCTTCCACCAAAAGAAACGTTACGAACAATTTTGTTATTTTTCGGTATTGCCGGGTCATCGTCATAGAGCGTTAGCAGTTCCGGATATTTTTCGCTGTAAGGCGGCTGACTGAAGTTTACCGCATCCATTCCGTCGAATAGCGTGCTGAGGTAAAGTTTACTCGATTTATCAAAATAATGCTTCGCCCAGCCTAAGCCACGGGCATCAACTTGAATAGAAGGATCACATTCTATAAAAATATTATTTTCAATAATATTATCTCTTCCACCGCCAATGAACGCAGCTCGTCCTGCCTGGTAAAAAACGTTGCCAAATATTGTTGTTCCACTTGAAAAATCATCAAGATAAACAGCACGAACGCCATGCAAACCAGGTCCAAAAAGGTGATGGAAATAATTATAGCGAATTATAGTACCACGACAAGTCCAGTTTCTTCCGATGTAAAATGCACCTACATCACCGGTTTCTTTAGCAATATCGTGAATTTCATTAAATTCAAGGATGTGTTCATTTCCACCAAAAAGCACACCGGCATGAGGCGAATCATGAATATAGTTATGAGACAGGCGGTTACCTACGCCGTACATACTAATAGCCGGACTGTATGTTCTGAAAACTCTTCCGAAATTGTAGATATGATTATT
>JAIORT010000626.1 GCA_021107975.1 Bacteroidales bacterium
TGCCGTTATGATGATTGCAGGGCATATTACTGTTGAACACTGGGTAGAATGGTTTGAGACACATTACAAAAATCTAAGATAGTGTAAGGGCTGTTCAATTTTCCGGGTGTACGACATTTTGGGCATATAGTCACGATTTAAAATAATGAATACTAACAACAAAAACACAAAGACACTAATTTTTTTAGTGTTTCTTTGCGTCTTTGCGTGAAATTTTAAACAGATGAATCAATGAAGAAAAAGATTAAAGAATGGATTAAACGATACTTACTTGCTGATATTTTAAGCACCGCCCTTTCTTTGTTTACTGCATGGTTGATTATGGAACTTACAGAAGACAGGGTAATGGCTGCATTTGTCGGTTCTGCTATTGCCTCGATTAGCTTTTACGGCATTGTTGCTTATAATGATATTCGGAAAAGTATTAAAGAGCACAAAAACAGTAAAACAAAATACGAGTTCAAATCATTTTTTGCAGATTTCAGAAACCTGATAGTTGAATTTGGACCTGCTGAAATTCTGGATGTGCTTGCCGTAAGACCATTTTTTATGTACCTGATCCCGAAACTCACCGGTGAGTTTTTATTAGGTACTTTTATTGGAAAAATGATTGCTGATGTTATATTTTTTATTCCTGCAATAATAATGTATGAAGTACGTAAAAAACATTTATAAATTATGAAATATCTATTTTATAAAATTATTCTGACAGCCGTTGTTATGTTGTTTGCACTTATTCAGGTAACAACGGCATTTGGTCAGAATATATCGTCATCCGATACCACGGCAACGGCAGGTGTGCCGGAGTCAGTCTCACCTGCGCCAATGAATCTGTTCGGGCGCAATGTCCATCTCGGTATTGACGGCGCCGTTCAGCTTGATGTCATGCACGACTTTAACTCCGTAGGGTTAGACCCCAACGAGAATTTTGAGAATGAGTTTATCACCGGAGACATCCCTGTCGGAGGACCTGCTGCAGATCGCAACAACCGCACAGGCTTCAGTCCAAACCAGAGTACTTTCTCAATGTGGGCATCAACACCTACAAGACATGGTGATTTTAAAGTTTATTGCAGGTTCAACCTGACAAAACTGGTTAGCGGCACCCAATTCCAGGTTTACAAGGTATATGGCGAGTGGGGTTGGTTTAAAGCAGGGTTTGACTGGACACTGTGGCTCAACCCGGATGCAGTTCCTAACACACTGGACTTCGAAGGACCAAACCCGATCCCGACTCCGCGATTCGCCCAGGTACGCGTTAAGATACCTCTCGGAACTAAGGGTTACTTCCTGTGTTTGGGTATGGAAGAAGCACTGGCAGATATGACACTTCCAGCTAACGTATCACCTTTGAATAAGGTACCTGCTTTCATTGGTAAAGTGGGGTATGAACCCAAGCGGGCACACATCGAACTTGCCGGTCTTTACCGTCAACTAAACGCAAATGGTGAAGACATAAACATGAGTGTAAACGGATGGGGAATCAGCCTTAGCGGAAGCATAGATACCTGGGGAAACGACAACGTGATCTTTGGCGGTTTATACGGGGAAGGGCTTGGCGCCTATATTGATGATACACAGGGTTTCGGGTTAGACGCCGTGCCAAACCCCAATGATTCGACCAGCCTGAAGGTGATCCCTGCCCTTGGTATCTGGTTTGCTTATGATCACCGGTGGGCTAAAGCATGGCAATCAACGGCTACTGTTGGCTATGTTGAGCTGGATAATGCCTTTGATAAGACACCTAACCCGGCAGGAACCTTTCACAAATCGCTCTATGTATCGGCAAACCTCATCTGGAGTCCGTTGCCTGCCTTTGACCTTGGCATTGAGTATATGTATGGCGAGCGTGGGGTTACGGCAAACACAGCCATCAATGGTAATCGCCTGGGACATAACAACCGCTTGCAAATGACATTTCGCTGGAACTTCACCGCAAAGAAGTAAGGTTCTGAACATAGAAAAAGGTTAAAGGGTCGCAGTTTCGGAAAAACCAAAATCCAAATAATATTAATTTTGAATTTTAATCGTTATAACTAAAAAGTTAATAATTTTGACATTATTAAACCGCAATGAACGCTAAGAAATCGCTAAGGACGCAAGGAAAAATATTTTACTTTAATTTCTTTGCGAACTTACCGTAAATCATTGCGAACTTTGCGGTAAAAAAATATATATACTCAAAATATGAAATTAAAACTATTCATCCTATTCCTGTTAATTTTTTCGCTGTACGCCTGCGAAAGGCAGACAACGTGGGAAATTCAGTCTGAACAAATTAATACGGTTGTTGTGGATGCTATTATCACCGATGAGTTCAAACATCAAAAGATAAGGCTTACCAAGCCGTTTACCGACCCAAACAAGGAAGCCATTCCTGTATCCGGCGCTCAGGTAAGGGTAAGGTATAGTGATACGGTTGTTTATTTCACTGAAAACCCTGATAATCCCGGAACATATCTAAGCGATGTGGAATTTGCGGGTTCCATTAATATAACATATCATCTTGAAATTGATTATAATTCTGAAACATATACTGCTGATACACGGATGATCCCTGTTAACACTTCAAACCCGCTTTCTTATGCTCCCGTCGGTAATTCGGACAACCTGTATGAAATCACCTATGTTGCACCACAATATAATGCCGAAGAACAAGCTATGTATGAAGTTATTATTGACTGGACACATCTTGTTAATACCACTCAGAATGATACTTTAACCATTGCCAAACTTTTCTATTACACTTTCAACGCTATTGACGTCAGTTATATAATACTTCCGCAGGATAAAGAAGAAATCTTTTTCCCGAGAGGAAGTATTATAACGGAAACAAAATATTCGCTTACGGACGAATACGCAGCATACCTTCGCGCGCTCCTTGCAGAAACCGAATGGCAGGGAAGCCTTTTCGAAGAAGCACGGGGTAACTTACCAACGAATATCAGTAATAAAGGTTTAGGTTATTTCAGCGCTTGCTCGGTTATTTCCACGGTGATGGTCGTGCAATAGACACTTAGGGACGGAAAAAAACCAAACACCAATTATTATTCTAATAAATGAAATATTAAACAAATCCGTGTAATCCGGGGTGAAAAAAGGATGCACCACAGATATCACAGATAGACACAGATTAACCACAGATAAAAACAATCTGTGCGAATCTGAGTAATCTGTGGT
>JAIORT010000363.1 GCA_021107975.1 Bacteroidales bacterium
TGTTGCAGTATTTCGCCCTGAACGCCAACCACAACATATTTGATTGGAACTTTTCGGTTGGCAGCTTGCGCAGCCTGCTGGGCTAAATTCAGCAACCCCGTGCAGCAAGGAACCTGCATGATCAATACAGTGAGAGTATTAATTTGGGCATCATCAAACCATGCCTTTATTTTCTCAAGGTATATCTCTTGATCGGTATCAAGTTTTGGACAGGCTACCGCGATGGATTTATCCGTTAAATAATCACGGTGAAAATCACCCAGAGCGTAAGCCACACAATCTGCTGTTAGAAGCACATCTGCTCCCTGATAATAAGGGGCAGTCGGGGAAATAAGATGCATTTGGATCGGCCATTGCCTCAGCTGGGATTGAATTTTTCCCTCTGGTTCTTCAGTATCTTTACGATCTTTATCTTTAAAGTCTAACATATGAGAACCTGGACACCCTTCAATAGTCTTCATTATCATAGCTCCTTTTGTTTAAATTTTTCCTCGAACCTGTTAATAAACCCCTCATATTTTGCAGACGAATATCCAATCTGTTCATCTGCCTCATTAAATTTGGAAAACAGTTCACCAATTTGTGTGACGGAAAGATTCTTATCCATCCAGGGATATAGAATTTCATCTTCCTTTTTGATATGCTCGTTGAGAAGATCTCCATATGCGTTAAAGTGTTCGGCAATGGCTGCCTTATCTTTCCTGTCAAGAGCTTCAAGTATGGCCTTAACGTGACTTCTCGCCTGTTTGTGATCTTCATGCATCACCTTTAGGATATCCAGATCTTCGTCAAAATATTTAAAAAGAATTTCTTCCTCTTTTGCATGATGGTATTTATCAGCATAGGAGCGAATGAAATCAACGCCATCCAATATGAGTTGCCGGCCTTCTTTTGATTCTACCTCAAGATTTTTAATAACTTCCGGTATTAATGCAACCCACCTTTTTATTAAGACATGCTCCTCAACCAACTTTTTTATAGGGGGAGAGTACGATATTTCTTTAAGCCTGGCCTTGTTTTTTCTTTTAATTTGAGGGATCTTTATTACTTTGCCAGGGTAAAAAATTTTGGCGATTCTTGCCATTATTTTTTGTTCTTCATCTGTATTCAGGTTATGGATCTCAATAATATCCTTTAAAAGACAGGTACCAACGTTGCAAGGAGCACACCCAATGCCATATTCATCAAGGATATTTTCTACTTCAGGGAATTGATTGATAATTTTTTTGATGCCTTTGTTTAAATATGCTTCCATCTATCACCTCATTCTGTATTTAATTCTTTATCTCTTCCTTGGGGCTTCCTTTTATTGCTAAGCGCGTTAAGTGAATTGATGTTGCCAAATCCTGGATTATACTTAAAACACGAGGCCCGACAAACCTGAGAACTTCCGACGGCTCGCCTCCGGAAAGGACCTTGATTCGCTCTAAATTGTAGTTTGATCTTAATCTCGATAAGAATTCCCGTATGGATTTCTTGGTCTTTGGTGTCTCAATACGGTATCTTTTCTTGATCTCACGAAAAAGCACATTTAATGTCTTTGGAACTTCAACATAAGGCAATCGCCCGTCCGTCTTGTTCTTCAGGAGAGGGCCACCAATTCCAAAATATCTGACAACGGATTCCACTCCCGGAATTCCATGCCGCAGCGCAACAAAGAATCTGTGAACGTCGTAATGATTATGATGGGCAAGACCAAAGGCATTGTAAGCCGGGAAGGTCTTTTCCTTCTCTTCTTCCATTCTTTCTGTGGTTCTTGCCATATCCCTATTTGTTGAAGCGAATCTGCCTTGAATCATCTTGGCCCAACGGAAGAAACTCTCAAAGACTAATCCATCTTCGAGCCCGCCCGGCGGATTCCTCAGGTTCTTCCAGAACATGGTTGCATAACCGTAGAACAAGGCATCAACCATCTGATCTTTAAGCTGAACATCATCAAGATACTTGAGGGAATAGTTGCCCACAAACTCTATAATGATGCGTGCCAGAATCCTCGTGAATTCAGATTCTGTCTCCTTATCCAAAGATTTTATATAGATCAGTATATAGCGCGAATGATCTTTTTCCAGAAGGTCGTAAGCACGGGGCAAAATTATCCATGAAAGTGAAATGTCGTCGAAATCTTCAAAGAGTTTCCCAGGATGCATTGTCCTGTTTATCAATGAGTAAGTCGCTTGAGGGTCCATTTCGCCCAGTATTGATCGTGCCCTGGAATTCTTTCTTGAATTCGATACGATGCCTCTTCGTATTTCTCCTATATTCTTTATCAAAATGGGATACATCAGTTCGACATCGTCGCCGACCGGCCCTATCAATTTCCAGGCAGGAGCAGTCATTTTAAAAAGCACCCAACAAAGCTGTTCGTCAAAACCGATTCGTCCAAGTGTGGGAATAATCCTAAGCTCTAATAATCGATTGAACCGATCTGAAAGCGCCACCGTCTTCATGTTCTGAATGGCCGTATAGTACTTTTCTTGAGCTTCATGTTCAAATGATTCGATTTGTTCCTCGAATGTATTTGGCTCTGCTGATTGCTTACTTGTGCTCTGTCTCATAAGTTCTCCTATTAGTGGTAATTTATTTTTCGTATAGCATTGGTTTTGCAATAGTCTTAAATATAAAACATACCACAATGTAGCCCTTCTTGCATAATAGTACCACAACGTAGCCCTGTCAAGCTTTTTTTTAAATAACAAAAAACTTTCATATTGGGTCACCATGTGGTATAATAGATATATTTAAGGAGGAGTCTAAATGGAAAAACAGGAATTGGCTAACATCAGGAAACATCTGGGGAAAACGCAGAAACAATTGGCACAGTTGCTCGGCATTTCTCTTAAAGCCATAAAGAGTTTCGAGCAGGGATGGCGGAATATACCGGCTTATATCGAGCGACAGATATTTTTTCTTCTGGCAGCGGATGAGGCGCTTAATAAAAATAACAAACCCTGTTGGGTAATAAAAAAGTGCCCTATGGCCATCAGACAAAACTGCCCGGCATGGGAATTACAGGCTGGACAACTTTGCTGGTTTATCAATGGGACGATATGCCAGGGAAAAGTGCAAAAAGACTGGCGCGAGAAAATGAAGATATGCCGAAAATGCAAGGTTTTTAAATTGATGATACCGTTCACAGGTTTACCCGCCTTTGGCGGCGCCATAGGCGACCAGGGTTCAGT
>JAIORT010000911.1 GCA_021107975.1 Bacteroidales bacterium
TTGCATCATTTTCAACACTATAACGTATATTAGTAGTGGCACCTACCGTTGAAGGATCGCCCGGACGAAGAGTTAATTTCTTTCCGACTGGTACCCAAACAACAAAACAAGATTTTAGTTTTTTAGGTCTCGATACCGTCTTGTACAAATAAGAATAAGGTTTGTAATTGTTCATGATTTTAAAATTTAAGTTAAACAATAGATTAAGAAATATGCCTTTCGTTTATGTTAATTTTTGTGCTAAATTAAGTAAATAATTAAAAAGGTAATTGCTGTAAAAAAAAGGACAACCCCTATTACTTTAAAAACAACATTACTTTTTATAACTTTATAACAATTCTATATCAGAATTTTCCTTTGCATTCACTTTTATTCCTTTTACCCACTTAGGTATATTCTTAAATCTGAACACTACATCCACTTCCATCTCAACATCTGTAAATTCGTCTTCAGTAGTACCCAAAACAAAATTAAATTCATAAATACCATCTGCAGGCGGACTTTTATATTTTTTTGCAGAAACAAGCACAGGTGCCAGGAGTTGCTTTAGTTCAGTAATTCCGGTAGCCTTTATTGCCAGCAAATCAGGCTCTGCTTTTTCTTTAATTATTCTTATATTTTTAACAAATTTTACCCTGTCTTTCATTTTGGCATAAAATTGTAGCTTTTAATATAAAGAGAAATAGCAGAAAACCATTAGAAAAAAAAATAGCAGAAAACCATTAGTTTTAGATA
Organism: Bacteroidales bacterium; assembly: GCA_021107975.1. Lineage (GTDB taxonomy): Bacteria > Bacteroidota > Bacteroidia > Bacteroidales > JAADJA01 > JAADJA01. Next base: position 736 of record JAIORT010000911.1, read on the forward strand.
TTTGTTAATTGTTATTAGTTATTGATACCAAATCACTAATTTTGCTTTTTAAGTTTAAAAAAAAGGGATGATTTCAAACAGCCTTGTAAAATTCATTAATTCACTTAAAACGAATAAATACCGAAATGTCCATCAGAAATTTATTACTGAAGGACCCAAAATAGTCAGTGAATTGCTTAACAGCTCTCTTATAGTTGATGAAATATTAGCAACAAAAGATTGGATTGATTCCCAAAAGGATCCGGACTTAAAAAATATTAATGTTATTGAAATTTCTGAAAAAGAATTAAAAAAAATAAGCGCTTTAAAAACTCCCAACAAGGTGCTTGCAATCGTTAATATTCCCGACAGGAATAAAATTCCATTAAATATTTATTCCGATTTAATTCTTATGCTCGATGAAATCAAAGATCCGGGAAATATGGGTGCGATTGTCAGGACGGCTGACTGGTTTGGGATTCCTAATATTATTTGTTCTAATAACTGCGTTGATATTTATAACCCGAAAGTTGTACAAGCCACAATGGGATCAATATCAAGAGTAAATGTTTATTATACTGACCTTTATAAATATCTGCGAAATATTCCTTCTGAAACAAAAATTTTCGCAACCATGTTAGATGGAAAAAACATTTACAGAGCAGAATTAGACGAGAAAGGCATCATACTGATTGGAAATGAATCAAGGGGCATATCGAAAAACCTGGAATCGTTTATCACTGACAAAATCTCGATACCGTCATTTACTTCATCAAAATTTGAAACGGCAGAGTCGTTAAACGCATCAGTAGCCACAGCCATTGTCTGCGCTGAATTCAGAAGAAGATTTATGAAATAATTTATAATTTTGCTAACACATAAAAAAATCCAGATTTGAATATTAAACCCGTAGAAAACATGTTTGCAAAATACTTCGAAACTAACAAGCTGAATATCTGTATACTTATATTCAGTAATCTTTGTAAATTCCTTTTCAACGGGTTTAATACAGGAAATAAAATAATAAGGATCTTGCTAATAGCTCTGCTCCATATTAGTTTACCCCTGATTATTTACTCTCAAAAACCAACTAAAGTCAAGCTCATCAGAGCTAACGACCTGAAATACGATAAGCGTCCCGGTGAAAAAGTACAGCGGCTGATCGGAGATGTCATCCTGAAACACGACAGCACTTATTTATACTGCGACAGCGCTTACCTGTACGAGGCAACCAATAGCTTCGACGGTTTTGGAAATGTTCATATTAAAGTTAGCGACACACTGAATATATATAGCAACCTGCTCAATTATAATGGAAATACAAGGATAGCAGAATTACACGAAAATGTAATACTAATTGATAAAAAGGCAACATTATATACTGAAAACCTTTGGTACAACCGCATAACAAAAATTGCCTATTATCATACCGGTGGAAGGATTATTGACAAGGAAAACGAACTTATAAGCAAAATCGGATACTATTATACCGATTGTAAGGAGGCTTTTTTCAGGGACAGTGTAGTCCTGGTAAATCCGCGCTATATTATGAATACGGATACTATGATGTACAATACCGAAACAGAAATTTCCTACTTTTACGGACCTACTGCCATTACCAGCGACGAGAACTTTATTTATTGCGAAAACGGCTGGTACGACACACGCAACGACAAGTCACAATTCAGAGAAAACGCTTATATGCTAACCGAAAAACAAAAACTGAGAGGAGACAGCCTCTATTACGACAGACAACTTAATTACGGAGAAGCCTATTATAACGTTTCGTTAACTGATACGGTACAGGATATGATCATACTCGGTGAATACGGGGAGTTCAGGAAAAATGACGGTTATGCTTTTGTAACCGACAGCGCCGTAGCTATCCTTGTTGACATTAACGATTCCTTGTTCCTTCACTCTGATACTTTATGGTTAGATTTTGATAGTGCACAGAATATTGAATATCTTTTGGGGTATTACAAAACAAAATTTTACAGGAAAGACTTACAGGGTATGTGCGATTCTTTGGTTTATGATTTCCACGACTCTACTATTTTTCTTTATAAGTCGCCTGTCCTCTGGTCGGAGGAAAACCAGCTTACTGCCGATTCTGTCCATATTGCATTAAGTAATAATCAGATTGATACCCTGGCGATGATCAACTCTGCTTTTATTATTTCAATAGATGATACAATTAGCATGAGTACATTTAACCAGACAAAAGGAAAGATAATGACAGGTTATTTTAGGGATAACGAAATGGAAAAAGTAAAAATTTTTGGAAATGCCGAATCAATTTTTTATGTGAGGGAAGAAACCGGTGGTTTGTTAGGAATAAACAAAACATCATCAAGTGATATGAATATTTATCTTTCTGAAAATGAAGTTCAAATAGTAACCCCTATTAAAAATGTAGATGCACACATGTATCCTGAACATGAACTCACACCAAAAGACCT
>JAIORT010000411.1 GCA_021107975.1 Bacteroidales bacterium
CAATTAATGAATTGGATAATTCTTCAAGTTATAATATAGTATTTCTCAAGTGAGGAATGTTAATATTTAATATTTTCTATTGAGTATTCCTGAAACCCGAAACTTCAATCTTAATACTCCACTTCTTTCACGAGTTTTCCATTCTCGTAAATTTCTTTTCTAACCACCTTGCTGTTTTCATCTAAGTAGAGCCATTCTCCTATCCTGTACGATTGCTCATATTGCCCTGCGATATTCAGTTTTCCGCTTGGATAAAAATATTTGATTTCTCCCTGCTTTTCATCATTGGTATAAGCTCCCTCCATCTTTAATGTTCCATCAGGGAAGTATTGCTTCCAGGGTCCTTCCTTTTTATCTTGCTTCCAACTTGTCTCTTCTGCAACCTGCCCGTCTTCGTAAAATATCTTCCAAACTCCATCTTTCTTATGATTTTTGTAAAATTCCTCTTTTAACAGTATTTCCGAATTATTGAAATATTTCCACAGGCTATCTTTATCTTTTCCGATGTAAAAACCCTCCGTCATTTTTTTACCATTGTGGTGAAATGTTGTTGTTTGCATATATTTACCTTCGTTATTAAAAAATGATCTTGCTCTAACAACACCATCCGGATAATAATATATGAAATCCCCTGTTGGAATATCGTTCTTAAAAAATCCCTCGTATTTAAGCATACCGCTTTCGTTATATTTCTTCCAAAATCCCTGCTTTTTCCCGTCATCATCAGTCTGATTTACGGTATCGCTGATTACCTGGCTGAATATAACCGGTGAAAAAAATATTAAAAAAATTATTGTCAATAAATATCTGTTCATTGCATTAAACGATTTATCATTGTTCAACAAAACGTAAAACTAAACATTTTATTTATCAGGGAAGATTTTTTGAATAATTTTGTGCTTTATTAGTTTGATGTTTGATACCGAAGTTGCGGGTTACGGGTTTCGGGTTTCGGGTTGCAGCAAACACGTAACTCGTAACCCGCAACTTGTAACCCCTAATCAATAACAATTAACATTCACAATGAATTCATATTCTTCAAAATTGGTTGAAACTGCTGTTAACGAGTTTTCACGTTTACCGGGAATCGGCAGGAAAACAGCATTGCGGTTGGCGTTGCACCTGTTAAAGCAGGAAACTCCCATAGCCGAAGCCCTTGGAAATGCCATTATTAGTATGAGGAAAAATATTATGTTCTGTAAAGAATGTTTTAATATTTCCGATTCGGAGATTTGTGAAATTTGTGCCAATCCCAAACGCGACAAGGAGACGGTTTGCGTGGTAGAGGATATCAGGGATGTAATGGCTATTGAAAATACAGGGCAATATAATGGTGTTTACCATATCCTTGGGGGTATCATTTCGCCGATGGATGGTATCGGACCGGATGACCTTAACATTGATTCGCTAATTAACAGGGTTTCGGCAAGCGAGATAAAGGAGGTGATAATGGCGCTGTCAACAACTATCGAGGGAGATACGACAAATTTTTATATTTTTAAAAAGCTTAAAGACCTGAATGTAAAAGTAACAACGATTGCGAGGGGAATTGCCATAGGCGACGAATTGGAATATGCTGATGAAATTACTCTGGGGCGCTCTATTTTGAACCGGATGCCGTATGAGAGTACTTTGGAAAGTTGAAAATTAAATAGTTAAAATTATTTTTGATAAAAAAAATCTTAAGGCGTTTATATCGAAAAGGTTACTCCATGGCTGTTCGATTCTATTTATATATAAATCAGTTTATTTTTATTGGACGCTGATTAACACTGATTTATACTGATTATTTATTTGTTTTATTCAGCGGTTTTCTGCGAATATCAGCGTCTAATAATTTTTATATTCATTATAGTTCATTTCAACTAAACTCAGTCATTTCAGCTCATTCTCCAAATAACTTTCCTCTTCATCAAAAAGTCCAAGTTGGTTCTCGGTTACATAATACTCGTCAGGCACTTGTTTGTCGAATCCGTTAATATACCTGTTGAGTAATTTTTTAATAAGCTTGGTAGGTGTAGTTTTGCGGGCTTTGCAATAATTTTCGAAAGACTTTTTTTGTTTTGCCGAGAGCTTAAAGGTGATCTTTTTATATCGGATTTTTTTTCTGCGTTTTTTTCTTCTAATTACCGGCATAACAAGGTTTTTCATATTTTGCTGTAAAAATATATAAATCCTGCTAAGCCAGGTTCATATAAAATAAAAAAATTGTTAACAATCAGTTTTTTAAAATAATAACTTAAGTCTAAGACTTTATATAAGGTTAATTAAACCCGTTGAAAAGGAATCCATCCACCCGTACGGGCGGACAAGTTTTGCAAAGATTATTGGATGTAAGCATACAGATATTCAGCTTGTTGGTTGCGAGATATTTTGCCAACCTGTTTTCTGCGGCTTTAACAACGATTAACAGGTCGCCTCTACGAGGCTAAATTTATATTTTGTTATTCCACCGGACTTCCCTGCCTGCGGCAGGTAGGCGTCCGGTGTTACAAATAGTTTGTCCCTAGCGGGACTTATGACAATTCCGTAGGAATGTACTATTTGTAACCCTGAACGGAAGTTCAGGGAATAAAATAATTATAGCGATGTAGTCCAGTATGGACGACCTGTCAATTATTCCGGTACTTACGATTTTGTGATCTTTCAATAATAATAACAATTTGCATTAGGCTTAATGGAATAAAAAATTATTTAATAAAATGTTGTTAAGATGGAAAATTATTCATCAAAATCCTTCAAATCTTTAGTTAAATTATTGGTATATAGTATCATTAGAATGGCTCCTAAAAACCCTAATAATGTCATTGATGAGAATATAATAACCAAAACGGAAAACACCCCTGACATATAATTAGATGCGAAGTATATTAAAACAATAGGTAGGATTAAAGCCCAAAATAGATACCAAAGAATATTTAAAATATTTCTGATTGTAATATTTCTACTTAATTTTTTTGCCGTTGTAATACCTTTTCTAATAAATGACACAATTGTTATTATTGAAAGAAATAGACATATAATGTTATATGCCCGATTACTGATAATCCAATCAATTATACCATTTACATTCATTTTTATAAAAACTGTTGATTGTGGAATATTTTACAAATATAGAGAATTAATAAAAAAATTCCTTAATAGGGATACATG
>JAIORT010000282.1 GCA_021107975.1 Bacteroidales bacterium
CTGTTCTGTATCAACAAACAGCAGCCGAATACCGGGCGCTGTGTTACCAGGCTTTTAATGTAGCACGGTTACAATTGGACAGAAGTTTAAGAGTAATGGGACTGATGAAGCAGCAGGCAGTGGTGATTGATATTGACGAAACCGTTTTGGACAACAGCCCCTTTGAAGCAAAAAGTATCCTGGAAGGAACAAGTTACCCGACATACTGGAACGAATGGATTGAAACGGCAAATGCCAGAGCTGTTCCCGGTGCACTGGAATTTTTAAAATATGCCGAATCAAAAGGCATAGAGGTTTATTATATTACAAACCGTAGAGAAAAATACAGGCAGCCTACTTTGAAAAATCTGCAGGATTTAAGTTTCCCTTTTTCTGATAACGACCACCTGTTTATGAGGACGGATGAATCAAGCAAGAAGACAAGGAGGGAAACGGTTTCTGAAAAACATAAGATTATTCTCCTGATAGGCGATAATCTGAACGACTTTTCCGAAGTGTTTGAGAAAAAAAGTATTACCGACCGTTTTGAGTTGGTTGACAAGCTCAAAGAAGATTTCGGCAATCGTTTCATTGTTTTACCTAATGCAGTGTATGGAGAATGGGAAGGAGCAATATATGATTACGATTTTTCAAAAACTGCCGATGAGAAATTTGAGTTAAGGCATAACCATTTACAAAGTTTTTAATTTAAAAAAATTATTTCCTGAAAAACCGAAAATTAAGTTTAAGCTCAATCCTATGGGCTGTGTATAGTCTGTTTATTCTCTATGAAATATCCTTTACTTTAGATTCAAAGATTATTTCATTTAATGATATCCCCGGTGAACTGAGTAAAATTGATTGGATACCTTTCTATAAGCATGCTGAAAACCGTTTTGCCCCGATATGGGACTTGTTTCAGAATTTCCTTCTGTTTCTGCCCTTCGGATTTATCGGTTTTTGGGTAGCCAGGAAATTGCGATTCGTTGTTATTACCGGATTTTTCTTAAGTATTTCAGCAGAAATTATTCAGTTGTTTATTCCCAGCCGACATTCCACTGTAACCGATATTTTAATAAATCTGTGCGGCGTAGTAGCGGGATATTATTTCGCCCAATGGTTTGCTAAAAATTATGAAGATAAATTCCGACGCTATTTACACACAATTTCTATACAGCCTCAGTTTAGACCTTTTGTTCTTATAGTATGTGTAATCTGCCTTTCAACATGGATTCCATTTATTCCTTCATTACAAACGGATTGGGTTTGGAGGCATATTCGGTTTGTATTACATGAGCCGTTTGTATTTGTCCTGATTTTTCATGAGGAGCTTGCCGTAGCTATTCGTTATTTTTTGTTGGCTACTTTTGTTTCATCGCTTCTTTACACTTTGTTTATTCCCCGCCACAAACTTAAAGCAGTTGTAGGAGCCATTAGTTTAGGGGTTGTATTGGAATGTTCACAAATTCCTTTAATCGGACGTGTGGCTCGATTCCAGGACATTATTATGGTTGTTTTCGGTAGTTTGTTAATTTTTGTGTTTAACCGTCAATTAATCAAATCCATATATATACAAATTACAATATTAGTGTCTGCAGTTATTATTTCCGGTTTGTTATTCGCCCTCGGACCGTTTGAACTGTTGAGCGGTAATTCATTTATGAAGATTGTATATCAACCGGGGTTCGGAGAGGAGGGAATTCATTTTCCATTCCTGAGTTACTTTCTTCTTTATATACCTCTTGGTTTGGGTTTTGGAATACAAAGAACGATTGCGAAAAAGACAGGATTAATTCTAACTCTGACTTTGAGCATTGTTGGAATAGCCATTACGGCAATTGCTAAAACATTAGTATTATCGTCTATGTTAGAGATTCCGGATATTGCCGGTGGTATTCTTGGAGCATACACGGGTTTTATGTTTTCGGGTCATAAATAACTGAAATAAGTAACGCCGATGTGCTCAGACCAACGTAAAGAGAGTGATTTTCAAGATACTATTTGTTTTATCGATTTGAATATGAGGCGTTTGGCATTTCAATGCTTATCACTTTCAATTTGCGTATATTTTATTTCTTGCTATTATCTTCATTATTAGCACCATCTGCCAAATGCCCTATATTTTTTGTTGTAGCCAGTTATTTCTCATTTCAAATATTTCATTTTCAGCCAAATCAGATTATAGTATAGGTCTCTTAATTGTTTGTTTTTATTGTAATAATTCAAAAGACCTCTTTCAAATACATAATAATCTTCATTCATTTTAATCTCAATAAGAAATTTCTCATGTATGTCTAATCCAATCTCGGCAAAATAATACTCTTGGTCAAACTCTATGTTCTGTATGATATCATTAATTTTTGCTATATGTTTTTCTTTAATTTGACAAGAATCCTTTTTATTTACAATGAAGTTTGCCAATGAGTCATACTTTCCTTCTGAATAATGTAAAAAGCCATTCTTATAATTTATACTAAGACGAACCGAAGAGTATGTTATTGGTGTCTCAGAATAAGAACTACTTCCGTAAATAGGTTGGATAATTCTAATTGATTTATTTTGTAAACTTTCAATTAAATTTGGTTCATTTAAATTATTGAGTATTAATGAGTATTCTGGCTCATACGTGTAGTTAAAATTAAAGTCTTTAGGACTATCATAATGGTTAATTACTGAACTATCATGAGTAATCAAAATTGGGAAGTAACTTTTTAAAGACAACAAACTATCAGTTTTAAGAACAAATTTTTCTCTGTAGTGTTCTATTTTTTTTCCACGTTTAATTGAACTGAAATATGTAATATATGATGTATCAATATTACCACCATATCGTAGGTAAAATGAACCATTAGGCCGAATTAATACAGTATAATTTATTACTGTATCATCAATATGGAAGTCCATTTTTTCAGTCCTAATTATGTAATCCTTGTATGTAGTATTACTATCAATGACATAATGTATTTTCTTGCTACAAGAAAAAAGAGATATTAAAATAACAACTTTGATTAACAACAAATTGTATATTATTCTTGCCTTTTTCATTTAGTGTATTGATTTTTTTAATTGGCTACAACTTCCGAGATATAAAACCTCCACGCACAATAATATTCCTCAGGATGTTTATCGGGCGGGCAGCAGATACATTCGGTTTTTATCCT
>JAIORT010000092.1 GCA_021107975.1 Bacteroidales bacterium
TAATTTATTTTTTTTATAAAATTGTTATTTTGTTAATTGTATAATGATTAAATGTTTAAATGTTATTTGCCATTTTGCTGTTTTATCATTCTATCATCCGCCGCAACCACCTGATTCCTCTACTTTCGGCGCTGGTTTGCCACCTGTATCACCTTCTCCTTCTTCAATCAGTTCGGGGAATGTTTCATTCCATTCCTGCCAACCACCGTCAACAAGGTAAACCTTATCATATTTCAGTAGTTTTAAAGTCGGGCAGGCTAAGGATGCTCGGTCAACAGTTTGAGAATAAACATATATTGGTTCTCTCCTGTTTGAAATTTTACTTGAAAATTCTAACACCCCTCTCGGAATATTTATTGCACCAGGAATATGTCCATTAATATATTCTTCTTTTTCGCGGCAATCAATAATTTTAATTTCACCATGATTATCAATGATTGTTTTCAGATCATCAACACTTACTTTTGTGATATTATTTTGTGCTTCATTTACTTTTTGGTTAACATCATCGTAAGTATTATCCATTTTTGCACCACATCCGGCAACAAAAAAAAGTATTAATAAAACAAAAAAGAGCTTATAAGTTTTCATTATTAACTTGTTTAATGGTTATGCAATTATTTTGTTTTCCATTCATTCCATGCACCATCATATACTTTTACATTCGGATAATCAAGCATTGATGTCATAGCCAAAAAAACTATTCCGGCACGAGCGCTTGTTGCACAATATAAAATGATTTCTTTATCCGGTGTAATTCCTGCCCCTTTTAAAAGTTCTGTAATTTCTTCCGGCGATTTTAATGTGCTTGGTTCTTCATTTATAATATTTTTATATTCAAAGTTTATTGCACCATCAATATGTCCTTCATCGTATTCTTTCTTGCTCTGGACATCAACAATCACTAGTTTCGGATTCTTCAGGTTCGATTTTATATATTCATAAGTGGCTAATATTTTTCCGTCAGGCGACGGAATAAATGTTACTTCTTTTATTTTGGTAGGATATTTGGTAACAGGTTTTTTGGCAGCCCGCCATGCTTTCATGTGCCCATCTAATATTTTTACATCTTTACACCCGAGATATTTCAATATCCAGTATAATCTTCCGGCATTAACGCCTTTTCCATTATCATAAATGATAATTGTCTTATCTTTATCAATCCCTTTTACCCCAAGTTCTTTTGAAATCTCCTCCGGGCTTTTCATAATACCTTTTATATCTCCGGATTTATAAAGTGTTGTTAAATCTATATTAACAGCATCTTTGATATGCACTTTTGCATAATCGCTTGTTTTTCTGGTTGAAACTAATACAACATTATCATTACCCATTATTTTAGCAGTTTCCTTAGCGGAAATTAAATCGCTTTGTGCAAATGCTTCTGTATTAAATAACAGTACTATGGATAAAAATAATCCAACTAATAATTTGATTTTACTCATAACTTATTTTTTTAAATAATTAATAATTCTATTATTTTTTTAAATTTAAAATATTATCCGCCACAGCCGCCCTCTTCTTGTTTTGTTCCACTTCCGGAACCAAAATCAGGGTCCCATGCAATAATTCCTCCCGAAAGATTTTTGACATTTGAATATCCAAGCTCATTTAATGCTTTAGTTGCTAAAATACCTCTGTCACCTTTTTTACAATAAATAATTATACAGGCATCCTTTTCGGGTGTATATAAAAATTCTTCTTCCCAAAATGCGTCATTACCTATTTTGAATTCAAGAACTCCGCGGGGTATTAATATTGACCCTGGAATGTTCCCTTTGTTATATTCTGCAGGTTGACGAACATCAATAAGAAGAAAATCTTCCTGATCTTCAATTTTATTGTTTAATTCGTCAACTGTAATTTTTTCAATATATGGTTTAGTATCTGCCGCTAATTCTTTACCATTCTCATATATATTCGTACAGCCTGAAATAAGTAATACAATAAAGCAGGCTGATATCCATTGGAATAATTTAATTTTAATCATGATCGTATAATTATGGTTAAATTAATATGCACTAAATTTTCCGGTTTTTTCATTCCATTTAACAAACATATACCATATCAGGATAATTAATACAATAAAAGCAAATGCTCCGGAATATCCTAAATAATCGGGAAGATAGTTTTTAAAATCCCAACTTTGCGGAATTGCAGCAACAATCGGGGGAACAATAAATAATTTTGATATTGGAGAAATAATCAGAAAACCCAAAGCTGAAGCCCATAATTTTACCTGTCCTTCTCCAACTCTCCAGAGTGTTCCAACCGCACAACCACCGGCTATTGTCATACCAAGTCCAAAAATAAAACCACCTATTATTGCTCTAAAGAAAAAATGAGGAAAAACCCATGTCATTTCCCTTGCACGGAGCGCTACGTCTCCCATACCAATACCAAAATATTTTATTATAGTAAATCCAAATAATCCAACAAGCAATCCTGCCATCACACCCACAGAACCATCAGCTTCGCCTGTCATAAACGGATCACGGAAAGCCTTTACAATACAAAATCTTGAGCGTTGGCTTATCAAACCCATAAGCATACCGATTATAATAAACCATGCCATTATTTTATTTCCGCCTGAATATTGGTATGCAATTATAAAAGTTATTATTAGTGCTATCCAACCTGCCCATTTTTGCCAAATACCGCTTTTACCGGTACCGGCGAGGAAAGTATAACTCTTCCCGCTGCTGAATCCCGGAAATTTTTCCATTTCCCACATAAGGTATTTTAAGGCGATAATAACTCCAAGAAACAAACCAATGGTAAAGATTATTGCACCACCCGACATAGCCGGCATACCACTGAAAAATGCTCCAATTGTACAGCCTATGCCAAAGGTTGCTCCCAACGCCATCAAACCTCCTCCGATGAATCCTTTAATTAATTCTCCTTTTGGAGGAATCCTAAAAGCAAATTCCTTTGATAAAAGAGCGCCTATAAATGATCCAATCACAAGGAAAAGGCATAGCATTCCATAAAAGCTCGCATTTAAATGTGTTGAGTTTTCCAAGCCAAATATTCCGAAAAGCCTGTACACATTTTCACCAAAGTTGTTAATTCCTCCGCTTGCTCCCCAGGGGCTTTTTATTGCAAAAAGCAGAATATTCAATGTACCTAATA
>JAIORT010000051.1 GCA_021107975.1 Bacteroidales bacterium
CCCGGATTTTTTGTAATAAACTGTTTCCACCCCGAATAGTTGGAACCGGAAGTTGAAATTCCTTTCTGAAAATAATGACACACGGCAGCAGCCAGTCCGTCGGTAGCGTCTAAGTATTCCGGTTTTTTATCGATCGACAATAAATTTATCAGCATTGCAGCTACCTGCTCTTTTGATGCATTACCATTTCCGGTTATAGATTGTTTAATTTTTTTTGGAGAATATTCAAAAATTGGCACCGAGCGGAAGAGGGCTGCCGACATAGCAACACCTTGTGCCCTGCCCAGCTTTAGCATCGACTGAACATTCTTACCGTAAAAAGGAGCCTCTATTGCCAGTTCATCGGGTTTGTATTCATCAATTAATAAAAGAGTTCTTTCAAAAATTTTTTTTAGCTTTAGAGCCTGATTGCTGTATTTACTTAACTGAACAACACCTAATGAAATAAGTTGTAGTTTTGAACTTTTTTGTTGAATAAGTCCGTAACCCATTATATTTGTGCCGGGATCAATACCTAATATGACGCGTTCTGATTTCAAAATAAAAGTTTAATTTTGTAACTGATTTAATGAAGTATTTTACAAATATACATAAAAACAAAACTTTTAATTATATCATAAGGTTTGCAATAATCATTGCAACTTATTACTTCATTTATAAACAGATTTTTCAACATAAAAAGCTGGATTTTGTCATACAGTCTTTTTCCGAACTATTAGATCAGCCACATGTTTATCTGTTCGTTATTTGGATAACTTTATTAATGCTGGTTAACTGGGGGATAGAGTCGTTAAAATGGCAGTTTATGATAAATAAAATTGAAAGAGTTCCCTATTTAAAAGCTTTTAAAGCAGTTCTCTCGGGTATTTCAGTAAGTATTTTTACTCCAAACAGGGTTGGTGAATGGTTTGGGCGTGTGTTTATGCTTGAAAAAGCAAATCCCTGGAAAGGAGTTTTTATTACAATTGTTGGAAGTATAAGCCAGTTGCTTATTACCATCATCGCTGGCGCTGTAAGTCTTTTGTTATACATCCCTATGTATTTTCGCAACGCTGAATTCTATTCTGATTATTTGTATTACGGAATAATATTACTTGTAGTAGTTATAATAACAGCTTTAATCCTGCTTTTTTTAAATATTACTGCCTTGCCGGGTTTTGTCAAGCGTTTTATCAAACAACGATTTATGCATTTTAACGAGTATTTTTCCGTAATTTCATTATTCTCAACATTTGAACTCGTTACTGTTTTACTGCTTAGCCTCTTACGTTATTGTGTGTTTGCATTGCAATTTTATCTTTTTTTAATGATGTTTTCGGTAGAGATTCCTTTAATTCACGGACTTATTATCATCGCCCTTGTATTTTTTATTATGACAGCCATTCCTACGGTTACTCTTGCGGAACTCGGAATCAGGGGGTCCGTTTCACTCTATTTTATCGGATTATATTTTGAAAAATTTGGTGAACTGACTGATAAAATAAATATAGGTATTGTTTCATCTTCGTCATCTCTGTGGCTCATTAATCTTGCAATCCCTGCTATTTTGGGTACTTTCTTTGTTTATAGGTTAAAATTTTTCAGGAAACAAAACTATAATGACTGATCCTGTTAGCATATTTTATATTCCGCTTCTTCTTTTCGGGATTATTTACGTACTTATTATTTCAATTTATACTTATGGCTGGTTCAGACTAAAAACATATAAACCACCGGACATCACTTTAAAAACACAGGTCAGTATAATAATTCCGGCAAGAAATGAAGAAAAAAATATTACAAACCTGCTTGCTGATTTGGTAAAACAGGATTTTTCAAAAGACCTTTTCGAAATTATTGTTATTGATGATAACTCAAGCGACCAAACCGTTAATATTGTAAATTCATTTATATCCTCACATCCTGAACATAAAATACAGCTTATAAAAATATCGGAAGAAGAGCCATTTATGGCATATAAGAAAAAAGCAATAAGCCTTGCAATAGAAAAATCAAGAGGCGACTTGATTGTTACCACTGATGCCGATTGCAGATTAAGTGAAAAATGGTTGAAATCCATTGTGTCTTTCTATGAATCGGAAAAGCCCGGAATGATTGTGGGACCTGTTAGTTTTCACAATGAAAAATCTTTTTTCGAAAAAATGCAAACCCTTGAATTCCTCAGCTTTATTGCCATTACCGGGGGTGCTATTAAAATTGGCAACCCTATTATGTGTAACGGCGCTAATCTGGCGTATGAAAAAAAAGTGTTTTATGATGTGGGTGGATTTGGTAGTGATGAATTTTCTTCAGGCGATGATGTATTTCTGATGTTAAAAATCAAAAAACATTTTGGTAACAAATCCGTACGTTTCCTGAAAAATTATAACGCCTTTGTTTTTACAGAAGCAAAAAAAACACTCCGCGACTTTATTAATCAAAGAACCAGGTGGGCTTCGAAAAATAAAGGTTATGACTTTAAAATTTTATTCATTTCGGTTACTGTTTATATGATAAACTTATTATTATTGACAGGTTTGGTTTTAAGTATATTTTATCCTTTTCTGTTTAAAATAGTAGTATTTTCTTTCCTGATAAAATTAATCATTGATATACCCATTTTAATAGGAATCGGAAGTTTTATTAAACGGAGCAGAATGTTTATTTTTTCGTTGCCTTTAGTATTAATCTATCCGGTTTATATAATATTAACCGGCGCACTCGGAATTGTAGGTAACTATCAGTGGAAGGGCAGAAAAGTTAAAAAATGATTTAAGTACTGAAATCACGAAATTATTTGTATATTTGCAATCACTAAAGAGTAATATTATGAATACTTCTTTTTTACTTCTTTTTCGCACACCCGGAATATGGGAAATTTTAATTATTGCAGTTATTGTGCTTCTTCTTTTCGGCGGTAAAAAAATTCCTGAATTAATGAAAGGACTTGGAAAAGGCATTCGTGAGTTTAAAGACGGTATAAACACTGATGAGAAAAAAAAATCAGGCAACGATACAGCGGAGAAAAAAGACTGAATTTATTATCCTCTCTAAGTTCGTTATTGCAATAGAAACAATTCAACTTACAATATATTTAATAATGTTTTTGTTTTTCACTCCCCCCAAACCTCCACTATCTTGTTTTTGATTT
>JAIORT010000232.1 GCA_021107975.1 Bacteroidales bacterium
TTTTATTTTACATAATTTTGTTACGTGATTTGAGAATAATATGAATATAATTGGCAAAGCCATTGATGGGGGAAAACTATTAAAACGATAAAACCAACCTATGGATTTTGGTTCTCCAATTTATTACAAAACTTCTGCTACAACAAACGTGCTTCCTCCAACAAAAATCAAGTCATATTTATGTGCATTAGCTTTTGCTTTAGAAAAGGCTTCAGTAACAGAATTGAAGGATTTGCCCTGAAGTTCGTAATCGCCGGCAATATTTTTTAATTTATCATGGTCAAGCCCGCGCGGAATATTGGCTTTACAGAAATAGTATTGTGCCTTTTTTGGCAGTAGTTTTAAAACAGCATCAATATTTTTATCATTAACAACTCCAAGTATAAAATGAAGCTCACGGTAAGATGTTTTTTCAATTTGAGTAACAATTTCCCTTATACCATCAATATTATGTCCGGTGTCGCAAATGGTTAATGGTTTCCGGTTCAGTATCTGCCATCTGCCTTGCAACCCCGTTTTTAAAACAACATTTTTAAAACCTTCACGAATATTTTGTTCGGAAATATCGAAACCAATATCAGTCAGGACTCTTACAATCTGAAGTGTTGTTATAATATTTTTTTGCTGATATAATCCGGTAACCTGGCATACAAGGTTTTTCAGGAATAACTCCTCTTGTTTGAAAATATCCCTAACAAGTTTAGGATATATCTTTCCTGTTGTTTTAATATTCCGTGCTTCAAACTTCTGATCGGCGAAGAAAAGGGGAGAACCGGATTCCTCTGCTCTTTTTAGAAAAATATGTTTGATTTTATTTTGTGTCTCACCGATAACAACAGGAATGCCAGGCTTAAAAATCCCGGCTTTTTCGATTGCAATTTGTTCTAACGTGTTTCCCAGAAATTGCGTATGATCGAATCCTATATTGGTAATGACCGAAATAATTGAATTGACCACATTTGTCGAATCCAGCCTACCACCCATACCAACCTCCATTATAGCAATGTCCACCTTTTTTTCAGCAAAATATTGCACAGCCATTCCGAAAGTATATTCAAAAAAAGAGGGTTTGATGTTTTCAAAGGGTTTTTTATTTGTTTTCACAAATTCAGTAACATATCCTTTAGAGATATTTTTTCCGTTTATCCGTATCCTTTCCCTGAAATCCTTTAAATGCGGGGATGTATATAAACCCACTTTCAATCCTGCCGATTGCAGAATGGATGCAATAAAATGCGAAACGGAACCCTTACCGTTTGTACCTGCAATATGTATGGATTTGAAGTTGTTTTGAGGATTTCCAAGTATATTGCACAGGGCAATAGTATTATCGAGGTTAGCTTTGTAAGCAGCAGCTCCTAACCGCTGGAACATTGGGAGTTGGTTATATAAGTAATCAATAGTTTGCCGGTAGTTCATTCAATATCTTCAAAAATATATATTATAACTCGTTAACAGATTTTAACACTTCATTGTAGAGTTTTTGACCAATCCAAAAACCCGTTTTATTTATTAACAAATCTAAATGGGATTTGACATCAGTTATGAATCCTTTTCTTTTAGCTATAACAAGTACACCAATTAATCCTAATGTGTCAACATTTAAAGATTTAGCAATTTTTCTACCTTTTGACTCATCAATTAATAATAGGTCGGCACCGATTTCTTTTGCAAGTATTATAGCTTCGCTTTCACCACGATCTAAATACTTTAGCAAATGCTCTAATTTTTTTTCTTCAGTAATCTTTTTTATCGAAACCCAACTCTGATTTAAGAAAAATGTAATTTGGTCTTTTAAAGTATTAATTTGAAGTAACTCATTCCTTACAGCTTCAGGAATATTAACATAATAGAAAATTTTATGTAATAATTCTATTCTGTCAATTGAGATAAGACCTCGGATTGGGGAAGTATCGCTAATTACTATCACTAAAAATATTTCTTAATAGTTTCTAAATCATCCTTAAAATCATCTGATGAATAATGTATGGGAATATAATTTTTTCCTATAAGTTTTTGAAATTCATAAGAATCAAGATTGGAGAATTTACTTGCTTGTTCCATGGTGAATATATTTCTTTCATACAGAATTAAAGCAAGTTCTGTTTTTATTTCTTTTTCTGAAATATCTTTATTTAATATGTTATCAGGAATTTCAATGATCATAAGATGAAATTTTATGTAAAAATAATAATTTTATTAATAAGATTTCAGATTATATATATTTAATTTTTTACAATAAAATGATAAGTAATAGTTCCCTTTTGTACTTCAGGCGCATCGGGGTTGGCGTTGAATATAGCTTTTTTTGCAGCTTCTTCAGCTAATCGCCTTAATGAAGCATTAGTGGTATTCGACCCTTTGTCAATCGCAATGGCTTTGATCACCTTTCCATATTTATCAACAGTGATTTGTACCACCACCGTTCCGTTTTCTTTGAAATTGGTTCTTGGTTTTGGAAGATATTTTGGTGATCGTCCTTTAAGACTATAAAGCCCGTTACCAAAGCCGCCCTGTCCGAGATAGTTTTTCGAATCTTTAGTCCCTGTTGGTTTACCCTGGTCTCCTTCATTACCTGTGATCCCTTCGCTTGATTCTTCTGAAACTTCTTTGCTTTTTCCTTTATATAATGCAGCAGGATTTACTTTCGGTTCTTCTTTAATAATTTCTTTTTCTTCGACTTCCTCAACTGTTTTCTCTTCGGTTTTCTCACCTTCTGATTTTTCTATTGAAGGTGCAGGCTCGATGTCCTGGGTAACAATATCTTCCGTATCGTCCGCCTGTTGGGGTGGGGGAGTCGTTTCTTTAACTGAAGCAGGTTTCTCAGGCTGAATATCGCCCATGCCTTCATCGTCAGCTCCAAGGCTAACTTCAACACCTTCTTCACCAGGTAAAGGCAATGGAGTGGAAAAACCCAGAAACAGCAATAAAAGTATTATCGCTACATGGAAAAGTACCGTTCCGAGGATTCCTTTGTATTTATCTTTATTTTTTGTCATTATATCAATTACAATCTTAAATGACATTTTTTACTTATTGTACAATCCGACTCTTCCAAGTTTACTTATTGTACAATTCGACTCTTCCAGGTTTTCCAAACTCCGGAAGGTCTCAAACTCTATCTTTTCGG
>JAIORT010000674.1 GCA_021107975.1 Bacteroidales bacterium
ATAATCGGAAGCGGACTCGGTGGTTTGCTTTGCGGATATATTCTGAGCAAGGAGGGCTATAATGTTTGTATCCTTGAAAAAAACCGTCAAATAGGAGGATGTCTCCAGACCTTCGTCCGCAATGGTTGTATTTTTGACACAGGCATGCACTATGTCGGCAGCCTGGAAAAAGGACAAATCCTTTATCGTTTTTTCAAATACTTTGATTTAATCAATAAAATAAAAATAAAGAAGCTTGATGAGGATGCTTTCGACATTATAAGCATTGCAGGAACAGAATATAAATATGCGCAAGGATATGATAATTTCGTAAATACACTGTTGCAAAGCTTTCCTGATGAAAAAGATGCATTAATTAAATATACAGATAAGCTGAAAGAAATAACCAATTCATTGAATTTATATAATCTTAGAGAAATTAAAACTCATAATATTATTGAGAATGAATACATAACACTTGGTGCCTTTGATTATATCAAATCAATTACACGGAACGAGAGACTACGAAATGTACTCTCAGGATTAAATTCATTATATGCCGGAGAAAAAGATAAGACCCCGTTATATTGTCATGCAATCATTAATAATTCTCTTATTGAAAGTTCGTGGAGACTCGTTGACGGAGGTGCTCAAATTGCCGAATTCCTTTCTGATTCCATAATTGCTAATGGCGGTACTGTTTTAAAAAAACGTGAAGTAAAAAAACTTATTCCTGATGCTAATAATAAAAATATAAGCTTTACTGAGTTATCCGGTTCCGAACTTATTGAAGCTAAATATTTTATTTCTAATACTCATCCGGTTAAAACCCTTGAAATGCTGGATACAGGTTTGATAAGGAAATCATATAGAAATCGTTTAAATAGTCTTGAAAATACTATAGGAATGTTTACTTTGTATATTGTATTTAAAGAAAATACATTTAAGTATTTGAATTATAATATTTATCATTACAATGATAATAATGTTTGGGGAACAGCTACTTATTTGGATACAGCTACTTATTTAAAAAATAAATGGCCTGATGGATATATGTGTTATACACCTGCAAATTCAAAATCGGATGTGTATGCCGATTGTATGATTGCAATGACATATATGAAATATGATGAACTGAAAAAATGGGAAAATACAACAGTAGAAAAACGAGGCAACGATTATCTTGAATTTAAGGAATATAAAGCACAAAGATTTATAAATGAACTTGAAAAACGCTTCCCCGGATTAAGAGGGAAAATTAAAGCATATTATACTTCAACACCTTTGACTTACAGAGATTATACAGGAACTGTCAATGGTTCGGCTTATGGAATTTTAAAAGATTATAACAATCCGTTAAAAGCTTTTATTCCAACAAAAACAAAAATTCCTAATTTGTTTTTAACCGGTCAAAATATTGGTTCGCATGGAATACTGGGCGTAACTATTGGTTCACTCCTGACCTGTGCCGAATTTTTAGGATTGAATTATTTAATTAGAAAAGTAAATGAAGCTTCATAGAAAAAACAGGCGGTTAAAAAAATTCTTATTATGGTTTGCTATTGCAATTGCTGCTTTTATTATTGCTTTTTTAATATATTTTAAAATAGCAGTTACAATTACCCCTCCCGAACCAAATGATTTAAGTGTGCTGGATTTGGAAAGAATTAAAATTGGAAATGATTTTTATGTTTGTGGTAATAGTTGGTTGAAAAAAAGCAATACTGGTTTATGGGAATTATATATTGAAGGTGATGCTTTTGAACGTGGAGTTATCAACGGAAAGCTGACAAAAGAGCTAATTGAAATACAGGAAGAGGCATTTGTTGAGCAAATTAATAAAATGGTTCCTTCTAAATTTTATCTGAATTTCCTGAAATATTTTGTTGCATGGTTCAACAGGAATATAAATAATTATATTACCGACGAATATTTGCTTGAGATATACGGAGTATCATTATCTGCTTCAGATGAATTTTTATATATAGCCCCGAATTATCACCGGATTTTGGATTACCATGCGGCTCATGATATCGGTCATGCTTTACAGGATATGAATATGGCAGGATGTACTTCTTTCTCTGCCTGGGGTAACAAAACTCAAGACAGTTCATTGATAGTAGGAAGGAATTTTGATTTTTATGTTGGTGATGAGTTCGCGAAAAATAAGATAATAATGTTTGTAAATCCTGATAAGGGCTATAAATTTATGATGGTAACCTGGGCAGGAATGATTGGGGCGATTTCGGGCATGAATGAAAAAGGACTGACAGTTACTATAAATGCTGCAAAATCGGAAATGCCTTTAGAAGCTAAAACTCCGATTTCAATCCTTGCAAGGGAAATATTACAGTATGCATCCGATATAAATGAAGCTTATGCTATTGCAGAAAAACGTGAAATCTTTGTTTCGGAATCATTAATGATTGGCTCGGCAGAAGATAATAAAACTGCAATTATTGAAAAAACACCTCAAAGATTGGGATTGTTTGAATCAGAAAAAAATTATATTATTTGTTCAAACCATTTTCAGAGTAAGACATTCGCTAATGATTCACTTAATTTGAAAAATATCGAGGAAAGCTCATCAATGTACAGATTTAACAGGGTAGGGGAGTTGGTTGACAAAAATCAGGTAATATCGGTAAATAACACAGCCGAAATTTTAAGAAACCAAAAAGGATTAAATAATATAAATATCGGTATGGGCAACGAAAAGGCAATAAATCAACTCATTGCTCATCATTCGGTAATTTTTGAGCCGGCAAAAAAGTTGGCGTGGGTTTCTGTTAGACCCTTCCAGATAGGAGAGTATGTTTGTTATAATATGGATAAAATTTTCAAAAATTTCGTAGCTTTAAGAAAAAAGATAGAGATATATGAAACCACACTGACCATTCCTGCTGACTCGTTTTTATATTCTAAAGATTATCAAAATTTTATTAAATTTAGAGAGATAAGTAAGCTGATTCAAAGTTCAATTGATAATAATGAAAAAATTGTATTCTCTGACAAAAATTACATTTCAACAAACCCTGAATTTTTCATGACATACTCGCTGTTGGGCGACTATTATAAAAAATCAAAACAATATGATAAAGCAATTGAATATTATAATATTGCCATAGAAAAGGAAATCCCTAC
>JAIORT010000581.1 GCA_021107975.1 Bacteroidales bacterium
CCTGTTGAAATGAATAAAGTATTTTCGGCACAATTAGCAAAAACACTATTGGCTGAAATCACCCGGTAAGCAATAGTGAACAATCCCCAACGGCTCATATTTTTGATGATTGTATTATTTATAATTAAAAAACTATTCATTGTTTCCTCCGGAATAAGGGTTTCTGCTTGTATCCCTATAAATCCGTTTTTAATAACAGCATAGTTAAACTCATTATCCACACTGCCTTCATTTATCCAAATTCTGTCCCATTGTCCTGGCAAATCACGGAATTCATATTCGAGCCTGTCGCCCTGAAAAGTTACGACACTGTCTTTTTCTCCATTCACACGAATTGAGCCGCCCCTGTAAACCCACAATCCTGAATTTTGATGAAAATGGATGTTAACACCAGGCCCGATATTCAAAACTCCTGCCGAATCAACTACTGCCCAGTTATAAATTACATAAGGTTTATCGTCTTCCCAGGTAACTGTTTCATTTTCGCCTGCAACAATGATGTATGGATAACTTAACCCTTCCAGATGTTTGTTGCCAACAAAATAATGAGCATCCTGTCCCCATGCCACAAGATCAACATCCTGAAGGTTACCGTTGGTTTCAAATATGATTGAATCCGAAATTATTAGCGGAGAATTCTGGTTCGTAGGATCAACTGTTACTTTAACGAAAATATACAAGCTGTCATCTTTAGCCAGTTCAATATCTGATATTGAAACAGCAGGTACTCCGTCAATATTGATCTTGTATTGGGAATTAATACCATTAGCCAAGAAAATACCGGAAATTTTTACTTTACTGTCATTCCGGTTATAAACTTTCAGGTAACGTGTAGTTGAGCCTACTGTTGCAAATACCGTATCAAAAATGATAGTATCGGTTGAAAATTCTAATTTACATGATGGGTTTGTGCTGACATCATCTTCTTTTTTACATGAGGAGAAGAAGATGAAAATTATTAAAAATGAAATAAAAGTATAAGGAATTAACTTTAATAGTTTAATCTTCATTGTGTTCGAAAAATTTTGGCAAAGATAGTGATTCATGGAAATAAGTACGATTAATTAAGGCTTTTATTGTCCGGCTATAATTAAGTAATGAGTCTTCAGTCGGTAGTCAGTAATTTTCAGTTTAACTTTCGGCATTTTTCATTCTTAGCTTTATAGTTAAAAAAAAATCTGTGAAAATCTGAGTAATCCCTGCCTTTGCCGGTAGGCAGGTGTGGTGAAAAAAAACGCTTACTATAATTAGTGAAAGATGCCTGACTTTCTTATTTTGTATCCGGCTTAACGGTATAAACCGTCCGGATCTACCTGTTGCCTCAGTATTCTGAGTTCTTCCTCTGTCGGAGGCTCGTTGGCTGTGATCTCATCCGCCATCAAAAGTTCAAAACCGGTGTTTTCAATCACGTTTTCCACGCTGACTCCGGGATTAAGACTGAGCAGTTTCATACGCTTTGTTGTATCATCATATCCCATCACACACAGATTAGTTACTACACGGTATGGTCCCGAGTTCGCAGGAAGACCAGCCTCCTCCCTTGCACCAGGACCTGACAGATATCCGGGTGTTGTAATAAAATCAATTTTTTCTATAAAGCGTCTCTTGTCATGACGCATGATAGCGATAGTACGCCAACAGCATGAGCCAACATCATTGGCGCCTCCGCTGCCGGGCAGTCTTACCTTTGGTTTTTTATGGTCACCGATGACAGTTGAGTTTAGGTTCCCATAACAATCGATCTGTGCTCCGCCCAGGAAACCAAATTCCACAAAACCTCTTTGTGCGGTTTCCATAATATCACAGATACCTGAGGCAGCGATCGCTTTGTTGAATGTTCGCATATCTCCCACAGCAAGGGGAAGTTTTTCCAATATAGCACCGGTTCCTCCGAATTCAAATATCGGAATAAGGTTCGGAGCGTGCATATTTTGTGCAAGGCTGGCAGCAAGCATAGGTATTCCTGTTCCGATGAATGCTGTTGTTCCGTCTTCCATCACCCTGGATGCAAGGCATATTAATAATTCTGAAGGTGAATATTGATTTGTCATAGTATTACTTCCTTTAATGAGATTTCTTTTAAACGTTGTGTGCCGATTTTTTCTATAAGAGATTTATGGTTGGGAATGTCAAGCACCCATTCCTTCATATACTCATCTGTCGCATCCGGGGACTGTTGCTTTTCAATAAACATCTTGTAGTGCGTTTCATCACGTTCATAAAGCCCGTTCATTTCTCCGGGCCAGGAGCCGTAAGGAGCATGAACCACTGCATCAACAAGGTAATAAGGTATAATGGTTCTGTCGGGGTGTTCCCTGATCTCCTCCGTTTCAACGATCTGTTCCGTACTAATTATAAGATATTTGCAAGCCCGTGCCATTTCAAATGCAAAACCACTTATACCATCTATCTGACAATTACCATGAATGTCGGCACGGTTTACATGTATGAATCCTACATCCAGCACTAAGGCAGGCAACAATGCAACTTTCTTCCCTGTAAAGGGGCACTCAATCACTTTCGCAGAGGATTTTTTTATAGTATCTGTACCTAACATACATTGTGTTGGAACAAAAGGAACTCCCATGCTTGCAGCTTTAAACCTCCAGGTGAGGCAGGCGTTCGACCATTCAACGATATTACTGACAGAGCCGGATTCGACCCTGCGCCTGAGAAGTTGAGAAACACCATATACCTCAAGACCGATATAAGTGAAATCTATCTCCCTGACCAAATCCCTGGCAAATAAAAGATCGAGTTCATAAACTCCCTGTCCGGCAACCCGGAAATCTTTTTTCCCTGACCTGACCAAAGCTCTTGTGAGGCTGACCGGACAACGTACTGTGCCATAAAGTTCAAACCCAAGATAATCTCCATCATTGACAAATCTATCAATAGCTTCTTCCTCAGTCATTGTTTTGTCAATAAGGGATTTGGATTTATGCCTGTTGTGCTCGCGAAAACTATCCAGATCAATCGGTTGGATCAATGGAGCTTCGCCTTCAAAAACAATTGGGATACACTTTGAATTTTTATTCATAGGTGATAATTTAATTAAAACAAAATATTGAACTTTTCAAAACTACTTAATATTTTAATAGGATAATATAATATAAAAAAAA
>JAIORT010000055.1 GCA_021107975.1 Bacteroidales bacterium
GAAAAAGTCAACATATATATTACATAATTAAAAAAAAGGTTAAAAACGGTCAACGTTATTCAGGCATGGTCAATTTATTAACCTATAACTTGTAACCTATAACCATTGACTTTGAACTTTGAACTATTAACTTTTAACCATTAACTTTTAACTTTTAACCACTAACTGAACAGATACAAGATATTATGTCATTCAACATTGTTAAATGGAAACCGGTATTGAAATTCCTGAAATTTACAAAGAGGATTATTTTACCCGGCTTTGACGGGATGCCGCTTTACAATGTTGCCTCTTTCTTTTTCCGGGGGATTTACAAAGGGTATGTTACATCAAGGGCTTCATCAATAGCCTTTAGCTTTTTTTTAGCTATTTTCCCGATGATAATTGTTTTTTTTACATTAATTCCGTTTATACCTATTGAAAATTTTCAGGAAACTTTGTTAAATTTCATCGAAAACATTACCCCCGCCAGCGCCCAGGATATTATCAGAACCACAGTTACCGATATTATTAATCGCCCGAGGGGCGGGTTGCTTTCTTTTACTTTTATACTGGCTTTGGTTTTTGCTACAAACGGATTCGACAGTATCGTCGAAGCTTTTAACAACACATATCATACTATCGAAACCCGGTCGTGGTTAAAACAAAGATTAATATCAACCCTGCTCTTTTTTATCATTAGCTTAATAATAATTATTTCAATAGTATTAATAACCACAGGATCCGTTTTTCTGAAATTCCTTTTTGAAAAACATATTTTAAACAGTGAGCTTTCCTTTTATCTTTTAGAAATAGTAAAATGGATCATTCTGATAGCTATGTTCTTTTTTACCATATCATTTATCTATTACCTGGCACCTGCCAGGGCAAGTAAATTCAGGTTTATTTCTGCCGGCTCATCACTGGCAACTTTATTAACCTTGATTGCATCACTTGCATTTAATTACTATGTTCAGAATTTTTCGAGCTATAATGCTTTATACGGCTCAATCGGAACTCTGCTTATCATTCTTATCTGGATATATTTCAATGCAATAATCCTTCTTATCGGATTTGAGTTAAATGCAAGCATACAACAGGCAAGAAGAGGAAAAGATTTAGAAGTAAAATAATTGATATATATTTGTAGAAAAATGCACCGAACATATAAATCATTTGTTAATAATTTACAGGCAACCATTTTATTAAGTCAACTGTCTTTTGATATATATAGATTTTCAGGATTTGAAAAATCAACATAAATTATTGATTATAAGAAAAATCAACATAAAACCATAAAACAATGAAAACAAAAAACTTAATACTATTTCAGGTTATGTTACTTTCGATTTTGACATTTAATTGCAGATTGAATGCCCAGATCAATATTTTACCTGGTCCGGATGTAACTCCTTATGACATGGTAGAGTGCATTGTTGGCGATGGTATAGCATTTGATAATGTAACTTTCCAGGGCGCCGCTGCATCCAGAGGTATTTTTACCAATGGCAGCGCCACAAACATTGGAATGGAAAGCGGTATTTTTCTTACTTCTGGTGCAGGTTATGTAATCCCCGGTCCGAATTCATCTGCAAGTGCCGGAGCAAATAACGGCATGCCAGGACATGCTTCGTTAAATGCCATTACTACTGCAACAACTTACGATGCAGCAGTCCTCGAATTTGATTTTGTTCCTGAATCCGACACCCTTCGCTTTAAATATGTTTTTGGTTCGGAAGAATATAATGAATGGGTGTTTACACAATTTAATGATGTTTTCGGTTATTTTGTTTCCGGACCTGACCCAATGGGCGGTCTTTATTCGGATAAAAATATTGCCATTGTCCCGGGAACTCCAAATACCAGTGTAACCATTAACAATGTTAATAACGGGTATTCCCCGCCTGGCGTGGTACCCATAGGTCCATGCACGCATTGCGAATATTATAGTGATAATACAAATGGTATTTCTCTGGAGTACGACGGATTTACAGTAGTTTTAATAGCATGGGTACATGTAGTTGCTTGTGAAACCTACCATATTAAAATAGGCGTAGCAGATGCCGGTGACCATATCTATGATTCAGGTGTATTTATTGAAGAGAATAGTTTTGAAAGCCCTAAAATCGAAGTTGAGATAGAACCTATTCCACAAGGCGTTGCAGAGAATATGATTGAAGGCTGTGTTGAAGCCGACATCATCTTTAAATTACCCAATGCCAGTTATGCTCCTATTACCGTTTATTTCGAAGTTGGCGGAAGTGCAACTAACGGTGTTGATTATGAGGAAATCCCTGACCATATTACCTTTGAAGAGGGTGAGGATACGGCTTATATTCACGTTATTCCTTTTAAAGATGGTATAATTGAGGGTGAAGAAGATATTGTGATAATAATCGAAAATACATTAGGCTGTGTTGTCAGGTACGATACGGTTGAATTTATCATTATTGATTATATTGATATGGTAACAACCCCAAGCCCGAACACGATGATATGTGATGGAATGGAAGTGGAAATATGGGTTACAACTGAAAATGGCATCCCGCCTTATACTTACGAATGGTTTGATCTGCCGTTTACAACCGATACCATAACTGTTTCGCCGGATACAACAACCACTTACGTAGTTAATGTTATGGATATGTGCCTCGATACCGTTTCCGATTCGGTGCTGGTTACGGTGTTTCCATCGCCCGATATTGATCTGGGTCCTGACAGTGTCATGATTTGTATGGGAGATACACTTATCCTTAATGCCGGAGGTGGCTATTTAGGTTATCTGTGGCAGGACGGATCGGAAGACTCAACTTATATGGTTACACAAACGGGCAATTATGCAGTCTTAGTAACCGGTCCGGGCGGATGTACGGGAAGTGACGAAATATATGTCGAAGTTTCAGAAGTTTACGTTAACTTAGGACCCGACACAACCATCTGTATCGGGGATACTCTTATCCTTGATGCCGGTTCGGGATATAGTTCCTATTTATGGCAGGATAATTCAACCGGACAGGTTTATTTTGCTACCGAAACGGGATATTATTGGGTTGAAGTTACTAACGAGGACGGTTGTGCGGCTATTGATTCTCTTTATCTTTATGTTGACGACTCTGTAATTTCTCTTGAATTAGGAAATG
>JAIORT010000974.1 GCA_021107975.1 Bacteroidales bacterium
TTTTGTTTGTAAATTTCTCTTGCCCGTTTTGAAGCTAATTCAGGATTTTCAATTTCTTCAAGTCTTTCGTAACCTACCTTTGCCAACCATCTTTTAAAAGGTTCTGCTTTGGGTGAAGGAATTGATTGGATAACTCGAAGAAGGTTTTCTGTATCTGCACATTCAGTATTGTATTTCTTCCCGTCTTTAGATACCATTTTCAGTTGTCGACAATTTGTCGACAAGTCAATTCCGTTATTCTTCTCTCTCTTCTTCAATCGATACCAATAATCCCTTGGCTTAACACTATCTGTTAATATTTCAATTACATCCACAATTGCAAAATACCACTTCTTTTCTTTTTCGTCCCAGAACGTTCTAACTTGCTTCGACTGAAACAGTTTTATGTTTGACATCAATATATGTTTTTGATTAATTGATTTTTTTGATTTTTAAATTATTAATACCCTTCTTGAAAAAATTTCATTTTCTAATATAATAACAATATTATAAATCCCAATATTAAATCTATCCGTTGAAATTCTCACAGAACTTTTATCTTTTGTGATTTTTATAACTTCCATTATCCTGCCTTCATTATTATAAACTCTTATATTGAAGTTTTTCTCCAATGTATTTGAAAATTTAATAATTATATCATTGCCTCTAATAACGGGATTTTTCTTAATCACAAAATTTTCATTTTCTATTGTATTAATATTTATCAATATTCCACCACACATAACTGAATCATTAGCAATTGATTCAATATGTGAAGAATTATATACAGCTGTTACTTTAATCCAAAAAGGTGCAGGGAAATTTAAAAAATCTTCATCAAGACATGGAGGAGGAGTGCCATCAATACACATTACTCCAATATAATCCTGAAATCGCCATAAAATACTGTTCCGGTAAATATTATACCCGATTAGAGTATCCTGAGTCAAGGTATCAGGAGCTTCCCAATTCAATTCAAAACAATTATAATTAGGACAAGTCGAGCTCATGTCATGGTCATGCCAAAATGTTAAATTATTAATAGGATTTATTTGTCCGAATAAATTAGAAAACAGGGTTATAATTGTTAATGTTAATATTACTTTTTTCATGGTGTATTGTTTTATAATTGTTACAAATCTATCTTATTACAATCTTTTTTATCATAGAAATTTCGCTATTAGAAAACTTAAGGTAATAAATTCCTTTATCAAAAGAGGTAAAATCAAGTTGAGCATCAACAGTTTTAATTCTTTCAATATAAACAAGCTGTCCGAGGCTATTGTATGCATGCAGGTTAATAGGATTCTTCATGTCTTTTAGAGAAATATTAACCAAGCCATTGGTCGGGTTTGGAAAAACCGAAATATTAAAATTATCCGGATTTTCAATTACTTCAGTTCCTGTTTCTCCGGTTATTACAACATCATCAATATACATCATATTACCATGCCCGTTGTATGATTCGAACATAATAAGCACATCCGAATTACCTACCCACTGACTTAAATCAAGCGTATGACAATCGTCGCCATAACCTACACCGCACCAATCACTTGTATTTGAAGGTACAAAATCACTAGTAGTAGGCGAATGTGTTGCAAAATCCTCTCCGGCTTCAAATATCCGGGTCCAATCAGTTCCACAGTTGGTAGAAATATAAATAATTATGGAATCTTTTCTTGACGAATTATAAATAGCATAAGCATGAGTAAAGCTAAAATCAATAGTAATGTACCCGGTAAAATTCAGCAAAGGGGAAACTAACCTGTCTCTCTGACCAACATCATTATATTCATAAAAGTTCATCCATGCAGCTTTACGGCTCGGCAGGTTTCCCGAAAGTTTGTAATATCCGTCCCAGGTTATATCATTATCCGGATTCTCAATAGTCCAGTAATTTTTAAATGCTCCTAATTCAAATGTTTCGGTGAAAGGTAATGGCAATCCTCCGGCAGTGACAAGGTCGGGCTTGGTCATAGAATTACTTCCGTTTGAATTTGTGGCAGTTAGTGTTACTGAATATATCTTAGGCTCATTGAATACTACTTGTGGATTTTGAGAGTTTGCATTTGTTCCGTTGATAAAAGTAACAGTGTTTGGATTAAAAGACCATTGCCAGTTGTTTGGAGAATTAAGTGTCAGATCAGTAAAAGCAACATGGTTTTCCAAACATACATTTGTCAGGTTAACTTCAAAATCAGCAATTGGCAAGGCGTCATCAGTAACAGTAATATAATCTGTCTTTGTTTCGGTATCCGAACCATTCCAGTTTGTTGCAGTTAAGGTAACGGTATAATTACCCGGTGAAGAATAAATAATGTTTTCAGGATTCTGCATATCGGAAGTTGCAGGAGATGCTCCATCAAAGGTCCATGACCAGGAAGATGGAGTGTGTTCGGTAAGGTCAGTGAAATTTACACCGCTTCCTGTAAGGACAACAGTTGTATTAGAGGCAAAATCAGCCACAGGTGATTCGGGTGGTTTAACGTTTATCAATACTGCCTGATTTTCGGAATAATAATGAGTGCCCGGATGTAGGTTTGAAACGTAATAATATCCGTTATACAATCCTCCCCATCCCCAGTTAAAATGAAAATGGTTATTATCCTGGTACCCGTCACATACAAATGCATGTCCTCCGCTGCCTGAACCGCGATTATACAACGGTCTTAAAGCATCTAATTCTGATTTTAACAGTTCTTCCCAATCAGAATTGCTGTAATACTCTTTCCACTCTAAGGTTATGCCAGGCGAATACCCGAAATAATCCATTAAAGCGGTTCTGACATCGTCGGAATATGCTCCCGATCCATTAGGCCCGTACATCATTTCTACGGCAATGCCGCAATGGGATCCAATCTGGGCAATTTCAAAATTAAAATCAGTAATATAATCGGGCATATCATCCCAGTTATAAGTTGTTTCACCAAAATTGGCTGAAAGGTATCCGTAAGAGGAATAGTAACCGTGCGAGCCTGTTCCCTGCGGTGGATAACTGTGATATTTCATTACCTGTGCCATTGCCACTGCAACACAACCGACCCTGGCACGGTCGCATGCGCCGCTATAATCAACCGGGCATTGTTCATTATAATAACAATCCTGGTCCCAGGCTGTCTGTAT
>JAIORT010000313.1 GCA_021107975.1 Bacteroidales bacterium
AAGTAGTTATGCGTGCGGAATAGACCTTAAGAATTTTTGCATTTCTATTCCGCATTAGTATAACATATCGAAATTTGTTTATTTTTGACACATATTAAACGCAGAAGAAAAGAAATTAATATAAAATATAGAAGGGTAATAAAATTATGAATGATAAATCCAGCCCTATTAATGTTAATAAACAAGGTATAAGATTCGCACCTGATGATTCAAGGGTTATCACAAAATTTTACTCACCAAACAAAAAACGAATTCATCATATTATTAATAGAGTCCTTGATTTATCAGACCAGGAAGTAAGTTTAATTCTTAAGCAAATACTAAAAAGATTTTCACACAGACATGGAGATATAAAAAGAGTATTCAAAGATAACTATGACAGGGTGGCTCTAATAAATATTGATATATCACTTGAGAGAAGACTTTTAATAGGTTCATATTTTACAATGGAATATTCTATTGAATCAGCAGCACTATTTAATCCTTCAATAGTTATCCATCCAAATCAAGGTTATTTAAACGAGGGTGATCTAAGAGTAATTATCAGCTTCAGGGCTGTTGGAGAAGGTCATGTGTCGTCAATTGTTTTTCGTGAAGGAGTTGTTAATATAAACGGCGATTTAATACTTGATCCTAAAAGCCCAATAGTAGAAAGACCAAAAATAATTCCAAACCCTACGTATATTAAAAAGGATTTTGTTTTAAAGTTAAAAGAAATAAATGCGTATAATTTAGTAAAAGATATTTTTAATGATTTATTAGATGAATTTACTATTGAAGAGTTATATGAAAGTATAGAAAAATTCAAAAAAAATACTAAAATAGATTATTACTATAATGAAGCTATTGAAACTTTATTATGGTTAGCAGATTCAACGTATGAAGTAGAATTTGATAATGAGTTAAGTTTATCAGGTAGAGTTATTTTCCCTCTATCTAAAAATGATATTAAAGGATTAGAAGATGCACGTTTTATGCTTTTTGAAGATGAGGAAGGTAATAAACGATATTACGCTACATATTCAGCTTATAATGGTTTAACAATATTACCTCAGTTAATTGAGACAAAAGATTTTGTTCAGTTCAGAATTTCTACATTAATGGGCAGTGGTTCACAAAACAAAGGAATGGTTTTGTTTCCTGAAAAAATTTATGGTAAATATATGATGGTATCCCGTAATGATAATGAAAATCTTTTCATTATGATTTCTGAAAATATTAATTATTGGGAAAATCCTATAATGATAAAAAAACCTGATTTTTATTGGGAGTTTTACCAGATTGGTAACTGTAGCGCTCCATTAAAAACGGAAAAAGGGTGGTTGCTGTTAACTCATGGAGTGGGACCTGTAAGAACTTATTGTATTGGAGCTGTGCTATTGGACTTAAAAGACCCTTTGAATGTAATAGGCGTTATGAAAGAACCTCTTTTATTCCCAAATGAAAATGAAAGAAATGGTTATGTGCCTAATGTTGTATATTCTTGTGGTGCTTTAATTTACTGTGATAATTTGATACTGCCTTATGCTATGTCCGACACTCGTTCGGGTATTGCCGTATTTAATGTAAATGAAATATTAGATAATATGATTTAATCAAAGTTCCTCAATCAATCCCGAAAATAACTTAATTAAATTTTTTTCAGCTTTTGCGGCGGTTTGAATGATATCGTCAATATCAACAGGCTTAAGATTATCCGGGTTACATTCGTCTGTTAAAACAGAAATTGCAGCGCATGGCAGGCTTATATGGTTTGCCACTATCACTTCCGGCACTGTTGACATCCCAACTACATCAGCGCCTATTCCGCGCAGGAAGCGGTATTCTGCCCTGGTTTCCAGGTTAGGTCCGGCAACTGCAACAAAAACACCCTTATAAAGTGTAATATCATTTACTCTCGCTATCTTTTCAAGTTTATCGTTCAGAAATTTCGAATAGGGTTGGCTCATGTCAGGAAAGCGCGGTCCCTGATCGTTATGGTTATGACCAATCAGTGGCCCTGTCCCAAGCAGGTTAATATGGTCATCTATCATCATCAATCCGCCTTTTTTAAATTCCAGGTTCATGGCGCCTCCGGCATTTGAAATAAGAAGATGTTTAATACCAAGCATCTTCATCACCCTTATTGGAAATGTGATTTGTTGCATGGTATAACCTTCGTAATAATGAAATCTGCCTTGCATCGTAAGAACTTTCTTTCCGTTCATTTTTCCGTAAATCAGTTTTCCTTTATGGAACTCAACTGTAGAAACAGGAAAGTTGGGAATATCTTCGTAATCAATCTCTCTTTCAATTTCAATCTTTTTAACCAGTTTGCCAAGACCGGTACCTAAAATAATTCCTATTTCAGGGCTGGAAATACTTTCTGACTTTAAATATTTAATTGTTTCATTTATTCTTGCTATCATACTATTTTATTTTGTATATTTGGAAGGTTAAAAATACAGTATTTTTTTAATAAAAAAATTTATACATGAAATATTACTCATGAACATTATTGTAAGAAAAGGACTAAGAAGAGCAAACAGCATCCGGAAAAAGTACTTTGGAGGCTATCTTATGCAAAACAGGATAAAGCTATTAAATCATTTTAATATAAAAACTATTCTGGATGTGGGGGCAAATACAGGTCAGTTTGCATATTATACAAGGAAATTCGGTTATCGAAATACAATCATTTCTTTTGAACCGCTAAGCAGTGCCTTTGCTATACTAAAGCAGTTTTCTGAAAATGATTCCAAATGGGAAGTTGTTAACTCAGCTATTGGAGATATAGATGGAGAAATTGAAATAAATATTTCAGAAAATTCCCAAAGTAGCTCTATACTCGACATGATGCCCGACCATGTTAAAAGTGCTCCTGATTCGGCATATACAGGAAAAGAAAAGGTAAAAATCAAAAAGATTGATACAGTCATCTCAAATTATTCCGATAATCCGGAATATACATTCCTGAAAATTGACACTCAGGGATTCGAAAAAAATGTTCTGGATGGTGCCGAAAAATCGTTAAAAAAACTGAAAGGACTTCAACTTGAATTATCAATTGTTGAATTATATAAAGGTGAAACATTGATAACCGAAATGCTTAATTTGATTGAAG
>JAIORT010000273.1 GCA_021107975.1 Bacteroidales bacterium
AAATGGTCTCAACTTCTTCGCCGTCTAAGTAGTCCTTTTGAAGTGCAATTTCTTTGAGTAGTGCTATAATAAATTGATCTTTATATTTTTCGGAAGCAACAGAGAAAAAATTACAATAATGGCATTTCTGTTTGCAAAAAGGAATGTGTATGTAAATGCCAGCCATTTATGGGGCAAATTTATATTAAATCTCAACAGGAATAAAATGTTCAATTAAAAGTCAGTAATGTTAATAAATGATTTTCTTGTTTTTGTGTTTTGTTTGTAATTTTGTTCAAGTCATCTAATTTTGTTTATTAGATGAAACGTCCATAACAATTAAATTTTGACACACAGGAGAATGATTAAAAGAAATTTGAAAAAATAATAAAAGCCACAGATTATATATTTATCTGTGAATCTGTGGCAATTTAAACACATGAAAATCATAATAGACATTATAATAG
Source organism: Bacteroidales bacterium (assembly GCA_021107975.1). Lineage (GTDB taxonomy): Bacteria > Bacteroidota > Bacteroidia > Bacteroidales > JAADJA01 > JAADJA01. The sequence continues at coordinate 447 of JAIORT010000273.1, forward strand.
AAATTTACTATGAACCAATTAATGTTTAACGAAGAAGATACTATTTATAAATTAACTGTTGGAGACATTCAAAATGTTGCTAATCAGGAATTGGAAAGGAACCTAACAAACAAGGAAATTAACAATATCATTGATTCTATAGCAGACCGAATTCCCTGGTATGATGCAATTGCCGATGCTATTAAAGATAATCAACAGTTATGATCGAAATAACAAATCTATGAAAACATATAACGTTGCATTAACAAAAACATACATTGTAACTATTGAAGCTCTTTCACAATAAACTCTTCTACTTCCTCAAAATAATCCTGAAGGTAGTCCCTTTATTTATTGCAGAAGATTTAACAAATATCTTTCCTCTGTGGTAATCCTTAATAATTCTTTTCGACAGCGAAAGTCCCAATCCCCAGCCACGCTTCTTGCTGGTGTATCCCGGATTAAAAATAGTTTTGAATTTTGATTTGGGAACGCCTTTTCCGCTATCGGAAATATCAATTAAAACCAGTTTTTCTTCCTCAACAATGTCAATATCTATTTGTCCGTTTCCACCTATAGCATCAATGGCGTTTTTGCAAAGATTTTCAATTACCCATTCAAACAAATGAAGGTTTATCGGGGCATAAATTTTTTGGTCTTGAGGTTGGCGTATCCTATATTTTACTTTTTGCGATGACCTTGATTTTATATAAGCCACTCCATTATAAATTACTTCAACAATATTCTCGTTTTTCAATTTTGGACCGGAACCGATTTTTGAAAATCTATCGGTTATTTTTTGGAGCCGTTCCACATCTTTATTTAACTCTTCTATGGTTTCACCTTTAATACCTTCCATTCGTAACAGCTCTACCCAAGCCATCAAAGATGAAAGCGGGGTACCAAGTTGGTGAGCTGTTTCTTTTGCCAGCCCCACCCAAACCTGGTTCTGTTCCGATTTACGTGCATAACTGAAAATAACATAAGATATAAATAAAAATAACCCGATTACACCAAGCTGGAAGTAAGGAAAAAATATAAGCCGGGTAAGCAAAGCAGAGTTTTTATAAAAAATATATCTTTTCCCCTGATCGGCAAGCTCAATTTCAATAGGGTCGTTATCATAAGCCATCTTTCCCAGAATTTTCATTATATATAAAGAATCCTGAGCTTTTTCCGAGTCTAACAAACCATATTCAATCACCTTTGTTTTAGTGCTGTCGGTAATTATTACAGGTACAGAAGCAGCATTAATAACAACTTCTGAGAAAAATGATTCGATTAAATCGTCTATAACAACACGTAATTCGGTGAAGAGTCTTGAATCTTTATAAAATAAAAAATCATGCTGATCTTCCTCATAAAATATTTTTACAGGTTTATAAACCATAAACTCCGCTCTTAATGCGCCTTTGAGGTAAATCACCGTATCTTCATCGAAATCTATGTTTTTCGTGTATTTAATTTTACCCCTGTTATCAGTCAGAATTACCGGTATAGTTGTGTTTTCGAAAGTAAATTTCAGAAAAAAATTCAATACTTCCGATTCGTTCATAACATTAAGAATCCGGTAAGCATCTGCCAACAATTCTACCTTTTTTCGTTCTTCGTTTCTAATTTGTTTAAAAAACTCATCCGTATAATTAACAAGCTCAGCCTTTTGATGAATGGCATCAGCCCAAATACGAATGTTGTTTCTTTCATCCCTGGCTATTTCCCTCACCAGGATATTGGTGTACCAAAGCGAAGCAGCTACTATTAACACAGCCGTACCGAACAAAAGCCATTTCCACCGTTTTTTCTTTGTATATATATTCAATGGTATCAAATTTATACTTTTTATTCCTTGTTTTAAGATGAATTATTTACAAAAATAAGAGATTATAATTAACCTGCTATATCTTTGTATTCCATTTTAATCATTATAAAAATATAATACTATGAAAATCATCAAAGAATTTAAGGAATTTGCAGTAAAAGGAAATATGTTCGACATGGCAATCGGTATCATTATCGGTACAGCATTTAATAAAATTGTTTCGTCAATTGTAAAGGATATTATTATGCCGCCATTCGGGTATATGTTAGGAAAGGTCAGTTTCAACGATTTAAAATATATACTTCAGCCCGAACAAAAAGACGCAGCCGGAAACATTGTGAAAGAAGCAATATCGATAAATTACGGTAATTTTATTCAAATATCAATTGATTTTCTTTTAATAGCTATTACTATTTTCTTTGTGATTAAATTTTTTAATCTGTTAAGAAAAAAGGCTGAAGACACCGAAGAGCAAACGATTCCAACGCCTAAAGATATTTTATTACTATCAGAAATCAGAGATATTCTTAAAAATCAAACTAAAAAATAAAAATACAAAGTTTGCGTACAGTGTTCTCCTTGCATTCGTCTGACCACTGCCTTTGCGCCTGGCATGCGCGCAGTGGTCTGACGAATATGCGCAATAAATTCTTTTGTTATTTACCTCCGGATTAGCCTTCACACTTGCCTACGCATAAATCCGGAGAAGCGGGAAAAACAGGTTACAAACCGCTATGTCATTTGCATTGAAGTTACAAACTTCAATGTGCGAGGTAAATTTTATTATTTGAGATGTTGTATATGCAACTTTTTAAAGTGTTTACATGTCAATATAACACCGAATAGTTTTATTTAT
>JAIORT010000404.1 GCA_021107975.1 Bacteroidales bacterium
GGGCTGCATCCAGTGGTGCAATTTATCCCGACTGGTACATGGATAAAGCCGGATACAGGGATAATTCTAAAATTTATCCTATTCCGTAAAAAAACTTACATCGGCAGCTTAAATTTCATTGTTACTTCGCCTGTTTCCTTATTAACTGTTATTGATTGTTTCTCTGTTGTAAGTTCTTTTCCGGTTGCCATTTTAAATAAACCTGAAATGAATCCTAATCCCTGGTTCATCACGGTTTCCAGTTCAGTAACGGTTTGTTTCATTTTTTCACCGGGTTCTTTATCAGCAGTATCTTTTCCGACGGATTGATCTATGGGCTTTTCAGCTTTTTGTTTTTCTTGTGTGGTATCATCATCCACTTCTTTAATTATATCAGCAATGTTCTCATGTGCTTTTTCTTCTTCTTTTTCAAATGCTTCTGCTTCAGGTTGTTTATCAATATCATCTATTACATTTTCTAACTGTGAAAGGAATTGCGCCCTTCCTTTCTCAGTGAAGTCAACAAATTCAGTATCATTACCGGGACTAAGAACACTTTCGAACAGGTTTTGCTTTAAAACCAATCCACTGGCTATTTTCTCCTCAATAGAATTTCTACTTATAAAACTTATCACTGTCAGGTTTTCATTCTTTTGTCCGAGCCTGTCTATCCTGCCAATACGCTGATTCTTTTTTGCGGGGTTCCAGGGTAATTCAAAATTGATAACAGTATCAGCCACCTGCAGATTAAGACCTGTACCACCAGCCTCAGTTGATACAAACACTCTGCAATTTTCATTTTCCTCAAATTCCTTTATCAATTTTCCACGGTTCTTAACGGGAATGCTGCCATGTAACTCCACGAAACCGATGTTTTCATCCCTGAGCATCTTGGCTATTATATTGTTCATCCGTTTCCATTCGGAAAAAATGATCACTTTTCGCTTATTATTTTTTAAATCTAACTTTTCTAAAAGTATGTGTTTTAGTTCTATCAGCTTAGGTGAATAATTCGTTTCGAAATCGACAAGATAAGTCGAATCGCAAACCATTCGCATTTTTGAGAGCAACAACATAAGCTGTTGCATGTCGAAAGGCGTTATGAATTTCTTACTCAGGATTTTTGCAATACCCCTGGCATAAGAAGCATGATATTGCTGCTGTTCGGGGTGCATACTAACAGGCACATCAATATTGCTGACATTTGGCAATTGTTTAATAACATCATGCTTTTCGCGCCGTATTAAAATGCCGGATAAACGAATTTTGAGATTCCTGAGATTATAATATCCCGTGATCTTATTTTTTTGCCTTGCATCAAAGTAGCAGTGCTGATAAGAAAATTCCCACAATGGCGACAGGAATTGCGGATCGATAAACGAAGTTATTGAATAGAGATCAATAAGCCTGTTTTCGATTGGTGTGCCTGTAATTATCAAAGCATGTTTCTTTTTCAGTGATTTTATTGAAGAAGATGTTAAGGTTGAATAATTTTTAATACGCTGGGCTTCATCGAGGATAATAAAATCGGGGCTGTATTTATTAATGATATTAGAATCGCGTAAAACCGTTTCGTAATTCACAATAAGAAAATAATCCTCTGACGATTGATATATTTGTTTCCTGTCTTCAGGGAAACCCTCAACAACAGTAGCTTTTTCATCCGAAAATCGTTCTATCTCGTTTTTCCATTGTTCTTTTAATGATGCCGGGCAAATAACAAGTGTACGACTAAACCCGAAAATTTCTTTTTTGGCAATTGCCGCTCCTATTGCCTGCAATGTTTTTCCTAATCCCATTTCATCGGCAATAATAGAGCCTTGCCTGAATGCAGCAAACTCAATTCCTTGTTCCTGGTATTTAAAAAGCTCACGCTTAATTATTGAGAAATCGATGTTTGAAGTATCTTTTATTTCTGTAAGCATTTTTGTATTAAAAGCTTTCTCCACTTTCAGGTGAACCTCAGGTCGGATTTTTATTTGCTTGTATTTAGCGGCTTCCTGTATAAACCGCAAAAAATTCAGAAGCTCATCGTCAGGTAAAACTTTCTTATTTCCAAAAAATTTGTATATCAATAATTTAATCTCACCTGTAAGGTCATGGGGATAAAACCATGATATTTTATAATCTTTCAAAGGATTTAGAAAGACCTCGACAAAGGGATATTGATGTTTTTGCACCAACAGGGTTTTATTATTGGATTTAAAATAATTAAAAGCAAACATCAGATGTTTACAGGTTCCTAATTTATTTGAGCGGTAATCGGGGCAGGAGCAATATCCCTGCTCTTTGTTGAAATTATAAAATGTTAGTTTATACTGTTGCCCTTTTTCATTATATAAAACGTGTTCGCCATATACGTTATCAGCCGGTTCAATACGATATTCGGCTTTTTTTGCTTTTTCTGCCCTTTCATCCAACACACGTTTTATCATTCCCTGCCGGGTATATTCTTTTCCGATAGCCTGCGGTTTTGAGTCATCTCTCGACAGGTCTTCGTGTAATTGCATCAGGCAGGCGATTTTATGATGGCACCAAATATCCGACTTACAGTTACACACTGCCGAAATATCACCGTTTACCGTTATTCCGACCCTGAAATCATTAAATTCATCATCAACCGAAAATTCAAAAAGCTGCTTCGATTGCGTAAGCAACTGGCTCTGTCCGTTTAAATACAACGAATGTCCCTTTCTGAAAACGAGATCAGAGACGTTATCTTCAGATTTGATTATCTGTAGTTCTTTCTTTACAAGGTCAACTGTGGTGCGATCCATAATAAAATAATTTTATTGAAAATATAACAGGCAAAATTATAGTTTTCGAACCATGTACAAGAAAATGTTTTATCAACAATTGTTAAAAACTTATTAAAAATTGTTAATATAAACGACAAAAAACAGGGTAACCTTTTTGTAAAAAATAGAATTAACTATCAGGATAAAGGCAATATTATGGTAAAACTAAATATCCGACAAGGCAGAAATAACTTTGATACAAGGCTATTATTATTCAAAGCTCACGAAACCAGCGCCGCAGCACACACACACCTATAAAAATTCCGGATGGATTAAGTTTGGAATTCATAAAGAAAAATCAATCCCGAATACCGATAAAT
>JAIORT010000960.1 GCA_021107975.1 Bacteroidales bacterium
GTTCGGCTGCCTTTTCAATTTTTTTGTTCAATATCGAATGATTCTGCTTTAATTATTATAGTTCCTTTAAAACAGAAACCGTTGTATCTTCATTAAAATGGACTTTGAAATCCAGTTTTTTAAACACGGCTATCATTGCTTTATTATCTTTTGTTGTTTCGGCAGCCACACGCTTCAAACCACTGTTTTTTGCAATTTCGACACAATATTCTGTCAGAATTTGCCCTAACTCCTTACGCTGCCATTCATCCGTAATCAAAACGGCATACTCAACAGTTTCCACATCCGGGTCGGCAATCAATCGCCCGACTCCAATGAGTTTCTTCCTGCCTTCTACCTCTATTTCAGCAACAATGGCAATCTCCCTGTCGTAGTCGATGTAACAAAACTGTGTAGCTACTTCATGGGCATCAAAAAAGAAATCATACCTGAACCTCATGTATATTGATTCCTTTGAGCAGCTTGCAAGCAATTCGAGCCATAAGGGTTCATCCTCCGGCTTGATGGGTCGCAACAATATTTCAGTACCATCCTTTAGCGTTGCCTGCTTCATTAACCTTTCAGGATAAGGACGTAAAATAAGGTGAGAATAATCTTTGGTTTCTTTTCCAAGCAGATGCTCGTCAACAACAATTCTTGCATCCAGCGCCATAACATCATCAGGCGTAACAATGAGCGGGTTAATATCCAGTTCTTCAATTTCAGGATAATCTGCTGCCAGGTATGACAACCTTATTAATACTTCTATGAGTTTATCAACATTTTTTGCGTTACTGCCTCTGTATCCCATAAGCAACGGATAAATCTTAAGCGACTGGATCATTTGTTTTGCAAGTTGCTCATTCAAAGGCGGAAATTCAAGCTTTTTGTCTTTAAACAGTTCGGCACTGGTACCACCCATACCTGCCAGCATCACCGTTCCAAACACCGGGTCTTTTTTAATGCCAAGAATTATCTCAACTGCATCTTTTGTGTCAACCATCTTTTGCACCGTAACCCCTTCAAGTTGTGCATCAGGTTCTTTTTTTGCTACTGTTGTGAGCATATTCCTGAAAGTCGCCCTTAACATATCTTCATTTTTGATATTCAATGCCACTCCGCCCACGTCTGATTTATGAGTGATATCAGGTGAATGAATTTTTAAAACAACAGGATATCCTTTTTGTTCTGCGACTTTCACAGCCTCATCTTCAGTTTTCGCAGGCTCAGGGTGTGTTGTTGCAATTCCATAATCATTAATAAGCGCCTTTGAATCGTCTTCCGATAAAATTTTCGCTTTAGGGAAAACATTTTCCATATATTTTTTTCTTAATTCATCCCTGTCGTAACTAAATGAAACAGGAACTTCCTTTGGTGTTTCAAATAACAAGTTCAGATTTTTAGAATAATTCGAAAGTGTCATAAATGCCCTGATGGCTTGTTCGGGTGCTGTATAAACTGCTATTTCGGCGCTGGTAAATATATCGACTCCCCCACGCATACTGGCTCCGCCTAACCATGCTGCCATAATTAATTTGGAAGTTTTTTCTGAAATTTCAACAATGGCTTTTGCCGTTTCAGTAGGAGCAGTCATTGCCTGGGGGGTAAGAATAACAAGAACCGCATCCACGTTCTTATCTTCGAGAACAATTTCAGTTGCCTTTGCAAATCGTTCAGGTGTTGCATCTCCGAGTACATCCACAGGGTTGCCATGCGACCAGAACGGAGGCAGGTAATCATTCAGCTTTTGCATGGTTTCATCGGTTAACTGCACGAGCTTTCCACCCAGCGATATAAGGGTGTCTGTTGCCATAACGCCCGGACCACCTGCATTGGTAACCAAGGCAATCCCGGAACCCTTTGGCACTCTTTTACGTCCTATGAGGTCGGTAAAATCAAAAATGTCTCCAATATCGTAAACCCTTGCCAAACCGGCTCTATGGAATACGGCATCGTAAATGGAATCTTCGGAAGCCATAGCACCGGTGTGTGAAGCTGCTGCTTTGGCTGATTCGGGGAAACGACCGGATTTATAAACAATGATTGGCTTTTTGCGGGCAAAAGCACGGGCTGCCGACATGAATGCCCTGGCATTAACAAGAGATTCTACATAAAGTACAATAGATTTTGTATTTGGGTCCTGCCCGAAGTAGTCGATCAGATCTCCAAAATTAACATCCATCGAATTTCCTATTGATACAAAATATGAAAACCCGATTTTTGCCTCGTAAGCCCAGTCAAGAACCGAAGTACAAAGTGCGCCCGATTGCGAAATAAAAGCCACATGTCCTTTCTTTGGCATTCCTGATGCAAAACTGACATTCATTTTCAGCCCGGGAACAATAACACCAAGGCAGTTTGGTCCTATCACACGCATATCATGAAACTTTGCCACTTCATCCTTTACTCGTTGCTCAAGTTTTTTCCCTTCCTCTCCCGATTCTTTAAAACCGGCTGACATGATGATCACTCCGTTGATACCTGCTTCGCCGCATTCTTTTATAAGTTGCGGTACAATTTTCGCAGAAGTCATAATTACTGCCAGGTCGGGAGTTTTTGGAAGACTTTTTACATCGGGGTAACAAGGGATACCCAAAACGGCTTCACGCTTGGGATTAACAGGGTAAACAACTCCGTGAAATCCTCCGCCGACAAGATTTCTTAAAGTAATACCACCTACGCTGTTCGGGTCGTTGGAAACACCCAGTAAGGCAATTCGTTTCGGTCTGAATATGGTGTTGAGTTTTCTTATAGCCATTGTTTAAAGTTTTATATCGTTAAAACAGAAGTTATTTCAATTAACAATTCATATTGTTAATCGGTTCACAAAAATAGGAAACAAAGATGAAACATAATAAGAAAAGAAAGTGTTTATTTTGATCTTACAAAATAATATTTATTACTGTATAACAATTTTACTCACAGCTGATTTTTTATGGTCTTTTAACCTGATGGTGTAAATACCTTTTGACAAGTAGGTTATGTTATACTGTTTTCGCAGTTGCTCATTATTCGAGTTTAGCATTTTTTCTTCAAACAAAAGCCTTCCTGTAAGATCATAAATAAATACCTCAATTTCTTTATCCATACCGCTTACTTCGAGGGTAAATTTATTTT
>JAIORT010000143.1 GCA_021107975.1 Bacteroidales bacterium
ATTAGCCATACTTTTGGTTTTACTTGCCTGTAATAAATTGTTATCAGTTCCTTCAACTTTTTCGGTAGTGGTAAAACCCTGTCCTTTTTTCCTTTTGCGTTGATTATTTCAACAACATCTCTTTTAAAATTAATCTCTTTTAGTTTTAAATTCAATAATTCACTTCGCCGCAATCCTAATGAATATATTATGCTTAATGCTGTTTTGTGCTTTATATTTGATATTCCTTTTAGAAATGCCTGCACATCTTCAATAGGTATTGCTTTTGGTAATTTCTGACTTTTAATGGGACGTTCAATATTATTAAGTTCGTAATTAATGCCTTTCATTTTTATAAAAAATGTTTTTATGGCACTGATGTATTGATTTTGCGTTTTGGATGAATAGCTGTGTTTTAGAATAAAATCATGGTTAAAATTCTCAATATCTTTAATATCAATTTCCAGTATTGATTTTTTTGAATAATATCTAAAAAAAATAGTCAGGCAACTATTATAGATATTTACTGTATTGTCGGAATAGCGTTTCTGAGTCATCCATCTCTTAAATTGTTCAAGTTCTTTCTTGTGAAGTTCAGTTAATTGCTCCAAATCCTTATAAGGATTCCTTTTGGGTTTTTTTAAAGTGAAGTCGCTTTCTGTAATCGAAACTTCTATATCCGTACCGGAAAAATTTTCTTTAATTTGTTGTAGGTTCTCATCATTTGCATAGGCTATCCACAACTTAGAATTTGAGTGCCATTGTGCTCCATCTAATTTCTTAATTTTGTCTTTTAGTGCAAAAGGTACTTTTATATAAAGTAAATTATCTTCTTTGTTATAACTGATATTGATACTTTGTTCCCTTTCAACTTTTATTTCCTGCGGTTTTTCAATAATGCTACCTTTTGAATCTTTTAGCCGTACTTCTCCTAATACACTTTGTAAATGCTCTGAATAATCCTCCCTGTAAGGCACATGCCAGCACTTCATGGTTTTACTCCATTTTCTGCCGGGCATATTTTTTATTTTCTCAATCAATTCCTCATCATAATCAAATACCAGCTTTAGCCGCTTTTCATTTCTGTGAAGAACCGGTTGGACAAGTAAGTTTTTCATGATTTTAATATTTCATACTACAAACTTAAATACGAAAATTATTATTATTCGGTTAATAAGCGGTTACTTTCGATTATAACCATTTATAAAAAAATAACCGATTAAAATTAATTAACTGATTAAATTTAATGTATCGGGATTTTTAAATTGCAAACTGATAATTGTTAAATAGGCTAAGGCTGAGGCTAAGGCAAATGTAAAAGTTAAGTTTTTTATTTTTATTTGTAAGAACACTCTTCCTCTAATATTTCCGGTAATTTTTCACTTCTCAATTTATCTGTCAATTTTTTTTTTAAATAAGTCATGAGTCCAGTCTAAAAAGCAAAAGAAATAAAAAATGCCACAAAAACACCAAGTCACTAAAATACACAAAACATTGAATTTAAATCAGATAACTTTAGTGGGATTTTGTGATTTAGTGCTTCCATACGGACAAGTTTAGTGGCGAAAAAAGAGCTTTTTAGACTGGACTCAGTCATATTTTCCCCCTTTATTTTATCCTCAGCCTTAGCCTTTTTTTGGCTATGTTTTTTATAGATTGTATATTTGTAGTCGAATAATAAATTATCACTATGGAAGAAAAAAGATATTGCCTCGAATGTAAGGAACTTTTAAAGGGGAGAACTGATCAGAAATTCTGTTCGGACTACTGCCGCAACGCATACAACAACCGCAAAAGAACAGGACATAAACAGCTTGTCCGCCGCATTGATAAGATTTTGCATAACAACAGGAATGTATTAAGCGAATTATGTCCGCAAGGCAAAAAAACCATCTATAAATTCGATCTCGCCTCAACCGGTTTTGATTTCAATTATTTCACTAATATTTACAGAACCAAAAAAGATGTTGTCTATTACTTCTGTTACGATTACGGTTTTAGTTACCTGAAAGAAAAAGATAAAATCCTTATTGTTAAAAAGGAAGAATATATTTGAAAAGTTTCATGTTTCATGTTTCGGGTTTCCTCCGAAAACTTTCAGCGAATTTATTGTTATAATAATTTAGTAAACGAATTGTAGATTATTAAAATCTAAAATATTAAATATGTAATTACTATCATAAATTATGACTGTTAGTTTTTTTAATGCTTTTTTGTGAACCTTTGTGTCTTAGTGTCTTTGTGGCAATTTTTTATCCGATTAAAAATAATTAAACGGTTATAATCGAAAGTAACCGCTTATTAACCGAATAATCTTTACACGCCATTATAATTTTGCCTCAACAACAATTATTATTAATCATTTAAATATTAGAACTATGAACACTTTAAGAAACAGAGTACAACTCATCGGAAACCTGGGAAATGATCCTGAGATCATGAATTTTAACGGCGGTAAAACTAAAGCTAAATTTTCAATGGCAACTTCGGAAACCTATAAAAAGGAAAACGGCGAAAAAGTTACCGAAACCCAGTGGCACAACATCATAGCTTGGGGCAATACTGCTAAGATAGTGGAAAAACTTCTGAAAAAAGGCAGCGAAGTAGCTGTTGAAGGCAAGCTGACAAATCGTTCGTATGAAGACAAAGAGGGAAATAAAAAGTACATCAGCGAGGTTGTTATAAATGAGATATTTTTGCCGAGGTCGGCTAAAAGCTGAAAAGAATGTATTGAAATATTTTTGACACTAATTGCACTAATTTTCACTAATTTATTCGTGTAAATTAGTGCAATTAGTGTCTTTTTATAAGTTTATAGACAAACACTATTTAATCAGGGTAACTTTCATCTTAACTTTCTCCAACTCCGGTAAATTGATGTATGCTTCATCTTTATTAAAATCTGTCCAGTTCTCTCCGTTTATTGTAACTTTTTCAATTTTTACCGATAGGTCTTCAAATGGAGATGGATAAAATCTTTCATTTTTTTCCGGGGATTGAACACAATAATAAAGTTCAACTGGTTTATTGTTTACCCATAAATCCAGATAAAGAGAAATCAACAGACTGTATTCCATTGAATGATAAGAAGTTTTATCAGCAGCAGCTTTTATAT
>JAIORT010000395.1 GCA_021107975.1 Bacteroidales bacterium
GTTGTTCGTGGGCTTTTTTTACTTTGTCGTTTTCTTCGATATAAATATCTGCCACGCTATCCCAGTGTTTTTCAACATCTTTGTCATTCCAACTGTTTTTATGGTCAAAATCGGCATATTTTTTCATTGCGATTTACTTTCGGTTAAGGAGTGAAATCTGATCGGCAATTAAACCAATAAAGAACAGGAACATGCCGAGTGTGGTAAGCAGGATGGCGCTGTTTGAAAACCTGGATGCAATAATGTATCCGTAAGTACCAAACCCCAAACCTGCCAGGGTAAAGATTATGCTTGCCGGAAAGAAAATTTTCAATGGATTGAACAGCATGATTATCCGAAAAATTAACAGCATAGTTTTAGTACCGTCTTTTACAAATTTTACATTGCTTTTCCTGCCGATCCGTTCATCCACTTTAATGGGGAATGTTCCAATCGTAAAACCTTCTTTTAAAAATGCCAGGGTAGAGGTTGTTGAAAAAGAAAATCCATTAGGCATTAAGTGGAGCATACTTTTTATTATTTCCCTGTTAAATCCCCTGAAACCGGAATTATAATCAGGAAGTTTTTGTTCGACCATATATTCGCCTATGACCCGTATAAGCTTTTTCCCGGCTTGTCTTCTTTTAACCTGTAATGAACCTGAAGTCCTTTCGCCAATGACCATATCATATTCATCGAGCATTTCAATGAGGGTTTGAATATATTTCGGATCATGCTGACCATCACTGTCTAAAATAATCACTTTATCACCGGTAGCTTTTCTGATGCCGGTTTTAAGGGCTGCACCATAGCCCTTATTTGTATTATGATAGTATGATTTTACAGGATATTCCCTGATTATTTTCCGGGTATTATCAGTTGAACCATCGTCGATAAAAATGACTTCGTATTTCTCATGAAGATTCAGTCCGACGAGGCTGTTGAGTGTGGTTTTTATTCCGACTTCTTCGTTATATGCCGGAATAATGATAGAAACATCTTTATTAGGATACATGTGGATAATTACTATTGATCTTTTTACTTGTAGAAAAATGCAACAAATGTATAATAAATTGCTTATTTATTAATCTTCCGAACGCTTTTTCTTACACATATTTTCGGCATCCAGTCTTAGCATTTCTTTAGTAGAGATATTTCTTTTTTTTGCTTTTTGCTCAATAAACTTCATCCATCTTTTGTTGTTTTTTATATACCTGATTTGGTTATTAATACAATCTTCAAGTGCTATCGAATCTTCTTCAGGGTAATCATTTTTAATAACATAAATACCCTGCCTTGCAAGAGAATAATCAGGATTTGTAAGCACTTCATGGAAATTTTTTGTGGGCCTTGCTTTTCCAAAGGTTAGCCAATAGGCTTCTTTGTTCATAGAATCATAATGGATGGCCCCGTAATAATATTGTTTAGTTTCAAATAAGCTATGGATTATTAGAATAGCAATAACAAGAAGAGATATAAATCGTACAGCTTTTTTCTGTTTAAAACCCCAATTAATGAGTGCTGCCAAGGGAATTGCCAAGATGCCATAAGTGTCAATATAAGACCTTAATCCAAAGCTGCCTCCATTCCACCAACTCCACCATGATGATAGAATGTAAATCATTGAAAGAATATAAATCAATACAGGAAGGAAAAATTGTTTTTGCTTATGTAATAAAAAGGGGATTCCAATTAAAGCAAAAGCCATAATTGGAGTATAAAGCAGCCATCCTTTCCTATAGCTGAACAATTGATTGATAATTTGAGGATTGTCAAAGAAAAATCCCCCCTCTACATGTTTATAGGAATAATAAAAGAATTGCCCTGTTATGTATTTCCAATAAAGTAGCTGTGGTGTCCATACAAGAAAGAATATTAAAATCATCAGTAGGATTAACTTATATGACTTGATAAAGAACAGGATTCTGTTTTGAAATTCTTTCCATGACTTTATGTCCCAAAAGATGAAGATGAGTAATGTGATTATATTGGTTGGTCTTATAAGTGCAATTAAACCACTTAATAATCCGATAATGACAGTGTTTTTTATATTTGGATTCTCGTGCCATTTAATAATATAATAAAGAAACATACATATCATAGAGAAGCTATAAGCATGCGACATGGGTGCTTCTATCGAAGTGTAACATAACAGATTTGTACCGAGTACAATGGACAATAAAACCAATGCGGTAATGTATTCGTTGAAATATTTTAATAATACTTTTTTTAAAAAAAATAAACCGATAATAAGATAAAACACACTACTAATTATCAAAGCAAATTTGTATGGTGGGGAAAAACCGTTGTTTTCGTATTCTATCATTGGTGCGACTATGTGGGCAATAAAGAAAAACGGTGAATATAATATCGATAACCCCATGGATGCAACTATACACCTTTTACCTGAATGTGTTCTATTATTCCAATAATGTTTTCTTGTCCAACTATAATCCGGATCATCAAGAAAACTTAGTGAGATGTCATTTTGAATGAAAGTTGCAGGCAGGTATGCATAATACGATTTAATATCCCAGATAATAACTTTATTGGAATCATTCCAGTACTTAAGGCTGAAATCAACTGACACAATGGTTATAATGATTATTAAAATCGTTAAATCAGGCAGATATTTTTTAATATTCAGTTTGTCGGATAATATTCCAGGTATATTTTTCAATATCATGTTATAATTAAATTATATGTAAATCGAATAGTTAACAAAAATATATAAATCCTGACTATCAGAAATCGTTTTCAAAAATATCGCCGATATTTTTCACTTGATCAAATTTTTCACAATCAATCTCAACAGAAAGAGGCTTTAAAGGCTTTTCAAAATCATCCTATGAAATATTCAGCGTGGAATCGGCATAAATTTTTTATCTGATTAACCAACATACGCAATACAAGGCTGCAATCAAATATTACTTTATTAGCCTTTTATAATTTATTCTGAAACCTTTTCGCAAGGATGTATGGATTGGTTCGGCATTAGTTTAAAATGTTTGAAAGTAAGGTCGTCAATAAAAACAACCTCATCACCCGGATACTTAAAAAAGCAGGAAAGTGTGCTGTCGGTGGGTTGAAAATTGATATCGGTATTTAATC
>JAIORT010000441.1 GCA_021107975.1 Bacteroidales bacterium
TAAACGACGACCAGGAAATTGATATAATTGCCGCTATATATGGTGATAATACAATTTTATATTTAAAAAATAATGGTAACGAGATTTTTACAGAATACGTTGTTGACAGTAATTTTGTCGGAGCCCATACCATCGATATAAAAGATGTTGACAATGACGGGCATTTGGATATTCTTTGCTCCGGATTCGATTATTACTATCATAACGGTGAGATAGCCTGGTGGGAAAATGACGGACAAAACCCAACAGGCTGGACAAAACATCTTATCTCCGACCGTTTCCAGCAATCACCTTTTATTTACGGGGAAGATATGGATTGCGATAACGACCTCGACATTGTTGCATGTGGCGAGTTAAATGATGAGATACTTTGGTGGGAGAATGACGGAAATGAAAATTTTGATGAACACATGGTGGACAGCCTGATAGATGCTATTCATACGGTTATTGCCCGGGATGTTGACCTTGATGGCGACATGGACATTCTTGCTGCTGCATGCATAAGCAGTCAAATTGCCTGGTACGAAAATAATGGCTCTCAGGAATTTATTAAGCACCCCCTCCCCTACTTCCCAGGTGCGCTATGGCTTGATGCAATTGATTTGGATAATGATGGCGACCGTGATCTCTTTGGCGCTCCACAAGGCGCAAGTAAATTAGCCTGGTGGGAAAACCCGGGAAACCAGCAATTCATTAAGCATAATATTAACAGTATATTTACCCAGTCATTCTGCGTTGTTCCGGCTATGATGGATAAGGATAACGACACAGACCTTGTTGCTATCGGTTATATGTCAAATAAAATATCCTGGTTCGAGAATAAGCTTGAAGACCCCAACTTGTACGACCATCCCGAATGTGTTGTGTTCGATTATCCGAGAAACAGGTATTTGGTTTCAAATGCCGCAAGTACTAATATTGGCAGCATTGTTCAGGTTGACAGCCTCGGGGATGTTTCTTATTTTAAAACAGGAATTGAAAACCCGCTTGGAATGTGTATTGTTGGAGATACTTTATTCGTTTCGGATGCTAACAACGGACTTCTAAGTTTCGACCTGAATACAACGGAAGAAATATTTAATCTGCCTCTCTCAACTATCGGTAATCTTGATGGTATGGCTTATGCCGGAAACAATAATCTTTTTGTTATTGATACTTACGGAAGAATTTTCAGGGTAAATATTCAGACTCAGGCATGGAATTATTTTATAACAAGCGGTTTAACACAATGGACACAGGATTGTATATATGATAATATTAACAACAGGCTTCTTACTGTGGGATGGGCAGCCGGTGCACCAATTCAGGCTATCAGCCTTGAAGATTCAACTATCACCAATTTCCCAACAACTTACGGATATTATGATGGAATAACTAAAGACCAGTTTGGTAATGTTTACCTGGCATCACATTTAAACCCCGGATATATTATCAGATACAGCCCTGATTTAACAGGTGATCCCGAAGTTATTTCTACAGGGCATAATGAACCCGCCGGATTGAATTACAATACCCAGGACAATATTTTAGCAGTTCCGAATTATGGTGGCAACAGCGTTGATTTTATACCCATTGTCATTACTAATAAAAAAGAACACCAGGAAAACAGATTAAATATTATTAGTCTATACCCTAATCCGTTTTCTGATAAAATCTGTTTCGATTTTAATCTCCCTGAAAGTACACTTGTTAAAATATCTATCTATGATATTCTTGGAAATAAAATAGCCGAATTAATAAACGAAGAATTAAACCGAGGTGATTATTCTATATCATGGAATGACAAAAACAACACAAATAATAATATAGCTCCCGGAATTTATTTCATATTATCTAATATCGGAAATAATATTCAAACATTAAAAATAATTAAACATTAATTCTTTTTTTTTATTAACAACTAAAAATCAGTACAATGAAAACAAAAAAATCAATTCGTGTAATGAAAGCATTGCTTATCTGTATGATAGCAGCTTTTATAATGAGCAACACTGCAACGGTTAAAGCCGGAGACGATAAAATCGTAATCGGTGAAAAAGTAACCATTCAATCCAAAGCGCTTGATGAAGAAAGAACCATGTTGGTTTATCTTCCGAAAAGCTATGACTTAACAAGTTCTAATTATCCTGTTATGTACCTGCTTGATGGCGGATATCATTTCCATCATACCACAGGTATTGTACAGTTTCTTTCTTCACGGGGTTTAATGCCCGAAATGATAGTAGTTGCCGTTACTAATGTGGACCGTGGCAGAGACTTTACTCCAACTAAGATTGAGAAAAAACCGACAACAGGGGGAGCGGACAAATTCATGTCTTTCCTTTCTGATGAATTAGTCCCTTATATTGATAAGAATTACCGGACACAACCTTACAATATTCTTACCGGACATTCGCTTGGTGGAACCTTCGCTGCTTATGCATTCTTATCACAACCCGAAACGTTTGATGCTTATATTGCTATCAGTCCATATTTGGCTTATGACGAGAATTTATTGGTAAAAAAAGCAGAAACCAGCCTAAAATCAAGCTACAACGATAGCAAACAATTTTATATGACGCTGGGAGATGAACCTGATTATTTTGAATCTGTTGATAATTTCACCAAAATTGTTAAATCAAATTCACCTGAAGGACTGGAGTTCTCTTATGTGCTGATGAAAGATGAAAATCACGGATCTATTCCTCATTTAAGTATTTATAACGGACTTGAATCAATTTACTCCGAATGGCAATTACCAAAGGAGAAATATGCAGAAGGACTGGCATCCATCGACAATCATTACAATTCATTATCTGAAAAATACGGCTATGAAATTGAAACTCCCGAATACACTATTAACGGGCTGGGATATTACTATTTACAAAAGAAAGAAAACATTGACAAGGCAATTAAAGTATTTAAAGAAAATGTAAAGCGGTTCCCCGAATCAGCTAATGTGTATGACAGTATGGGAGAAGCATTAGAAAAAAACAATCAAACTGAAAAGGCTGAAAAGAACTATAAAAAAGCAGTTGAAATGGCTGAAAAAGAAAAGCATCCTTACCTGAAAGTCTATCAGAAAAACCTTAAGAGGGTACA
>JAIORT010000725.1 GCA_021107975.1 Bacteroidales bacterium
ATTTGAAAACGGCGTTTTATATTACCAGCGTGAAGACCGTCCGAAAATGAAAATGCTCCCGATTAATGATGATACATTTATGTTTGAAGAAATCGATTATTTCCATCTGCAAATCATAACAAATGATGGTGAAGTAGTTGGAGTTAAAGGTTTGTATGATAGTGGAAGGTCTGACGAAAACAAGAAGTCTTGAGGGATGATTACGTGTTTTATAATGGTTTTCATCATGGAGCAATCCTGAAATTTGGCAAGGGGAAAGTTGCTGTATTCGGTGAAGCGGCTATGTTTACCGCCCAAATAGTAAACAGCAATGTGAAAGTAGGTTTCAATTCAGAATATGCTCCTCATAATGTACAATTTACTCTCAACTGTAACATTTCCTGATCTTTGGAGTCCTTATTGATTAGAGGATGGATTTCTATTTATTGGATTTTGTTTTAATACATTTATAAATATTAATGAGAAATTGTTTAATGAAAAATCTCCTGCTTATACTATTTATAATACTTTCAATATTAGGATATTCACAAGATACCATTCAAAAAAAATCGTATAGAACTCAAAAAATCACCAATGAGCCAATAACAATTGACGGAGTATTGGATGATGAATCTTGGAAATTGGTTGAATGGGGAGGTGATTTTATCCAGCGTAGTCCGTATGAAGGTAAGGTGCCTTCACAACCTACATTTTTTAAAATACTTTACGACGATAACAATTTATACATTGGAGTTCTTGCTTATGATAGCCTGCCCGATGAAATTGATAAACGTATGTGTCGGAGAGACGATTTTGAAGGAGACTGGATTGAAATTAATATTGATAGTTATAATGATCAAATGACTGCCTTTTCATTCACACTTAATGCAGCCGGTGTACGTGGCGATGAAGCAATTACCGATGATGGTGATGATTGGGATGATACATGGGATCCGATTTGGTACGGAAAAACTTCAATAGTTGATTCGGGTTGGGTAGCCGAAATAAAAATACCTTTTAGCCAATTGCGTTTCGGGAAAAAAGCAAATCATAGTTGGGGCATGCAATTTACACGAAGAATATACAGAAATGAGGAGCGCTCATTATGGCAGTTTATTCCGAGAGATGCAAGCGGATGGGTTCATAATTTTGGCACTTTGGAAGGAATTAATGATATAAAACCAAAACGCCAGATTGATATTATTCCTTATGTTGTGGCAAAACAAGAGTATCTTGAAAGAGAAGAAGGTAATCCTTATGCTACCGGAAAAAAAACTATTTTATCTGCAGGTGTAGATGGAAAAGTTGGGATAACAAATGATCTTACTCTTGATTTTACTATAAATCCTGATTTTGGGCAAGTTGAAGCCGACCCTTCCGAAGTAAATTTATCAGCTTTCGAAACTTATTTTAGTGAAAAGCGCCCGTTTTTTATTGAGGGAAATAATATTTTGAATTTCCAAATAAACGGTGGCGGGAATTCCATGGCACGCGATAATTTGTTTTATTCAAGAAGAATAGGGCGTTTACCACATTATTATCCCGATCTTATAGAAGGTGAAGAATATGCCGATTTCCCCGAAAACACCACAATTCTTGGTGCTTTCAAACTTACCGGAAAAACCAAAAACGGATGGTCAATAGGAGTAATTGAAAGTATTACACCGAGAGAAAATGCGGAAATTGACTTAAACGGTGAGAAACGTAAAGAGGAAGTTGAGCCTTTCACAAATTACTTTGTAGGACGTGTTCAAAAAGATATTAATAAAGGTAACACCATTATTGGTGGAATGTTTACCTCCACAAATAGAAAAATCACAAATGCCGAAATAGATTTTTTACCAAAATCAGCTTATTCAGGCGGAATTGATTTTACTCAATATTGGAAAAACAAAGCATATTACATTAGGCTGAAAGCCGTTGTTAGCAGGGTTAATGCTGATTCAATAGCTATGACAAACATACAACGGTCTTCGGTTCATTATTTTCAACGCCCTGATGCTGATTATATTCATGTTGATTCTTCGCGAACTTCACTGACCGGACAAGGTGGAACAGTTGAATTTGGAAAAGCAGGAGAAGGACATATTAGATATGTTGCCTGGGTAACATGGCGTTCGCCAGGACTTGAACTAAATGATGTCGGATATTTACGCTCCGGCGATGAGGTTTTTCAGGTTTTTTGGATGCAATATGGAATTTGGGAACCGTTTTCAATTTTCAGAGAAATGCGAATTAATTTTAACCAATGGAGTGGCTGGGATTTTGGCGGTCGAAAGAATTATATGGGTACGAATATAAATATGAATATGGATTTTAAAAACCATTGGTCTTTTTCTTATGGTATAAATTTTAGTGGAAAGTATTTGTCGAAAAGTTTTTTACGTGGAGGTCCTTCAATGAAAAAACCGGCAGACTGGAATGTATGGGCTTGGCTCGGAACCGATAGGAGAAAAAAGATCAGATTAAGTTTTAATTATTCGATAAATAAAAATTTCCACGATGCCGGTGTTTTTAATTTTTATAATGCAAATGTAACTTACCGTCCGAATGATGCTATAAAAATAACAGCAGGACCGTTTTACAGTGATATAACACCAACTTTACAATATGTTGAAACGCTTGATTATAATAATGAAGATAAATACATAATCAGTCGTATGCATCAGTCCACTTTTGGTCTGTCGCTGAGGTTGGAATATTATGTTACACCTG
This sequence comes from Bacteroidales bacterium, assembly GCA_021107975.1. Taxonomy (GTDB): domain Bacteria; phylum Bacteroidota; class Bacteroidia; order Bacteroidales; family JAADJA01; genus JAADJA01. Next base: position 2,695 of record JAIORT010000725.1, read on the forward strand.
ATTTAAGCATACAATATTACGGGCAGCCATTTATTTCTGCAGGTAATTATTCGGAATTTAAAAAGGTTACCGATCCGGTTGCTGATGAATTTTATGATAGATATCACCAATTTACGGATGATGAAATTTCTTATGATGCAGAAAACAATACTTATAATATTGATGAAAATCATGATCAGAATACTGATTATAGTTTTGATAATCCAAATTTTAATTTCATGCAATTTCGGTCAAATCTGGTTGTAAGATGGGAATATTTACCGGGTTCTACTGCATATTTTGTATGGTCGCAAGGACGTACCACTTCAAATGATGTAGGAGAGTTTTCTTTTAATAATAATATGGATGACCTTTTCGATGTGCAACCACATAATATTTTTCT
>JAIORT010000646.1 GCA_021107975.1 Bacteroidales bacterium
GTAATACACTTATTTTTCAAGCCGAATATGGTGTGCCAAACTGGGGTAATGGAGCAGTTGGTTTGGGTATTGATCCTGAGGCGGCGTTTTTATTTGTTACCTATGAAGATTCAGATATAATTCAGCTATTAGATGCAACAACAATGACTGATGAAGGGACAACAAATGCTCCTGGCGCTTATAATCTGGCAGGTATTGTTTACGACATTACCAATTTACATGTTTACACAGTTGACAGAGAAACATCAAATCTTTACTCCTATAATTGGGATGCCGGTAATAAAATTCTTACTTTGGACGCACAGGCTACTTTACAGAATGCAAATGCCTGGGGGATTTTTTTAGACGAACAAAACGGACTGCTTTATGTTGCAAATGAATCATCAATTACATATTATAATACTGATAATTGGTCATTGGCAGGAACAATTGATAATTTGAATAATTATGGTGTAATAAATGTTGAAAAAGATATTGTGAATAATTTTTTATATTATGGAGGTTCCTTTGCTAATAATGATTACCTCACAAAATATGATTTAAATACCGGTGTACAAACAGAAACTTTTTTAGGTAATAGCCAGGGTGTTATGGGAATGACCATTAATCAGCAAACAGGGTTAATTTATATAACAACCGGATATAGTGGTGATAATATAAGAGTTTTTGACCAGAATTTGACTTTGCTTTATGAAACCGGTAGCATAGGAAATCCGACAGATATTGCAACAGCAAGCGTAGCTTATAATCCGTTAAATTTTATGATTGAAAGAGATGTTGAATGTATTGTGCCTGGCGAAAATGTTGAATATTCCCTATGCTATGAAAATTCATATCCCAATGTTGCAACAAATGTGATAATTATTGCCGATATTCCGGCTAACACAAGTTATGTTACATCATCAAATGGAGGTTCTTATAATTCTAATACTGAAGAAGTAACCTGGAATATTGGAAATGTTCCTGCCGAAACTACGCAAACTTGCGTTACACTTGAATTATCTGTTTCTCCATATTTCCCGGCTCCATCAACTCTTTTATTAGATGCTGGTTTAGATGCTGACAATATTGGTTCAATGGAAATCGGCGAGATTATTGTAACTGATATGGCTCAAACCTGTGATATACCAATAGCACTTATAAGTAGTGATACGGCTATTTGTATTGGCGACACAGCTAAATTGTCAATATACTTACAAGGTATTCCACCCTGGGAGATTATATATTCGGATGATATGGGTATAGATACTATTTCAAATATACCTAGTAATACTTATTTATTGTCTGTAAATCCGGATGTTAATACTACATATACACTTATTTCCGTATTAGGTGGAAATGGAATGACTAATACAAGTAACGGGATTGCAACCGTTATAGTAAATCCTATTCCCAAAGTATTTATTGGAGAAGACACTACTCTGTTGGATAAAGGCAAAACAATAACACTCACTCCCGGCTCGCACTATAAGGAATATGAATGGCAGGATGGGAGTACGCGGAATTACATTAATACAAGCGATACCGGGATGTTCTGGGTGGAAATATCGGATTATAATAGCTGTAAAAATACTGACAGTACCCATGTAGTATATATCGACATGTATGTTGCTAATGCCTTTACTCCTGACAATGATGGGATAAATGATAAAGTTTACATAAGAGGTAATTTTTTCAGGGATGTTGACTTGAAAATATTCAACCGATTAGGTGAAATGGTGTTTCATACATCGAATCAATACATAGGATGGGATGGAACACATAATGGTACAGAACAGGATATGGGAGTTTATTATTTTTATTTCACAGGTACTTTACTTAATGGAACTTCTGTCGAGCGTAATGGTAATATTACATTAATCCGATGAAGGTTATGAAACTATTTAAAACAAAATTATTTCTGTTTTTTATTGGCAGCATTGTATGTAATTCCGGTCAGTTACAGGATTTACATTTTTCTCAGTATAATGATGCTCCGTTATTAATAAACCCTGCGTTAACAGGTGATTCCCCGGATTGTAATTTACGATTGGGCATTAACTATAAAAATCAATGGAATAAAACTTATGTTACCCAATCAGTTTTTGCTGATTCGAGAATTTTTTTGAAGGAATATGAAGATAAAGACCATTTGGGAATTGGCGGATTGTTCTTTAATGATAAAGCCGGCGATGGTGAATTGACAACAAATTATGGTATGGCACTTGTTGCCCTTCATAAAAGTTTTAATTCTGACAAAACCATTTTTGGCAGTCTGGGTTTTAGTTTCGGTTTGGGCAATATAAGCATTAATTATTCCAGTTTATATTTTGATAATCAATGGAACGGTTTTGTATTTGATCCTAATTTGTCTAATAATGAAGATTTAAACTCAAACTCCCTGGTTTATTATGATTTGAATGCAGGATTTCTTCTCACATTTATTAAACCCGATTCTTACAGAATTAAAATTGGAGGAAGTCTATCAAATATTATCGGGCAAAAGTATTCCTTCCTTGGTCAGAATATTGCAAAAAGTAAAAGATATCTCTTTCATGCCGATATGATTTATTTAATTGATGAAAAATTCAGTTTATCGCCTTCTATACTATTTTCTGTGCAAAATACAGCCACAGAAATAATGGCAGGCAGTAATTTTTGTATTTCATTTTCTGATATAAGGTTGGTTACCGGGCTTTGGTTAAGAGCTTTCAAAGATATAACTCCTCTAATTGGAATAGAATATCGAACTTTTTCTTTGAATTTCAGTTATGATATTAATATTTCGAGCCAGCACGTTGCAACCAACTATCAAGGAGGCATGGAATTTTCACTCATAAAAAAAATATGTTATACAAAAGACCAAATCCATACTCTGGAAAATTCTCCTTGTAATAAATGGTGATAAGCTTGCGAAGATGTAAAGTGCCTTTCCTTAATTGCAAATTCAGGTTAACAAAAATTTGCAAAAATCATAAAACTGTTCCCTCCGTTCTTAAATATTATATTTTAATGAACTTACAATTAATTGGGAACCTGTGTTTATTTTCAATTATTACGTTACCCGTGGTATTCGTCAGACCACTGCGCAC
>JAIORT010000371.1 GCA_021107975.1 Bacteroidales bacterium
CAAATATTTATATATAATAGTTTTAAAAATAGTTATTGGTATAAACTTGAGGAATGTCCTTGAATAAAAAATTAGTTATTATACTAATGCTGATGCTTGTTTTACCCACATTATTTTCTGGTTGTTTAGAAGAGGATAAACAAACAGGGCAATATGGATCTTCATCATCTAATTCTGCACCTATTCCTATAGTAAATGCGCCTGAAACGGCATATTTTGGAGAGACTATAGAATTTGATGGTTCAGGGTCATATGATTCAGATGGAACAATTGAATCATACAGTTGGGACTTTGGAGATAATGAGACAGCAGCAGGTGCGCTAGCAACACATGTATATCAATTTGAAGATTATTTCAATGCGGAGTTCCCCATCACATATTCAGTTTTGCTGAAAATTGTAGACGACAATGAAGCCTGGGAGTATGTTACCCATGAAATAATGGTGTTTCCTAGGGAATACATTTTCTATTTTGACGGAGCGGGTTTAACTGATGAAAAACCATCCTCGAGCAAGGATATGATAAAAGCCTCTTTTGGTAATTTTAAGTTTAATCCACTGCAAGAATTAACCTATGAATTATCCGATTATATGAGCATTCAACCCTGTACTTGGAATGCAACCATACATATTGAGAAACCGAAGTTTACACTTATGAATCGTATTTCACTAACGCTTTACAACAAAACTGGAGAAAAAATTGCAGAAGAGGACGTAAGCTTGAAGTTATTTGACTTTTGGGAAGAAAAGGATGTTTCATTCACAGGAAAAACAATTAAATCAGAGGAATTCAAATCCATAAAACTAATTGTCTATGGTTTTTCATTGCAAGAAAAAATAAGCATAATGTATGGCGGTGAGACGGCAAGTCATATCTGTTTTGATTTTACCACCTAGGGGATCAAAGAACACCTTTAAAATTGATAAACAAGAGAGAATTATTCTCCAACTATTTGTACGATGATGTTCCTATTCCTAGGTCCCGTATCTAACTCCACAAAAACAAGTTGTTGCCAAGTACCATGAATCAGTTTACCGTTTTTGATTGGAAATGTTGTGCTGGGTCCCATGAGACTTGCTCTTACGTGTGAATGACCATTATCATCATGCCATGTTTCATGATGATCATAATGAATGCCTTTGGGGGCAATTTTTTCAAGAGCTCTTGGAAAATCTTTCATCAGACCCGGTTCGTACTCGATTGAAGTGATAGATCCTGTGGATCCAGGTACAAAAACACAGACAATGCCATCTTTTATTTTTGATTTACTAATTACATCTTGTACATCTGAAGTAATATCAACAATGTCTACATCTCCATTAGTTTCTATATTTACTTCACCACAATACACACTCATTACAAATCCTCCGATGTTAATTAAAATCTGATTTTTCTTCCAGCCGCATCTCTTTTGTATACACCAAAATCTTCAATGTTTTTTAACGTTTTTCCATCAAATACAGGGCCTTCTACGCACACTCGCAGACCTTCACCAATACAACATTGACTGCAAATTCCTACCCCACACTTCATGTATCTCTCCAAGGAAGCTTGAAAAGGAATATTCTTGCATAGGTCAAGTAAACTTTTCATCATGATTTCTGGACCGCATGTCAAAACAGAGGTAAATTTTTCCTTGCTTAATAGTTCATCTGCAAGATCTGTAGCAAAACCCTTGTAACCTTTGGAACCATCATCCGTAGAAATGTGTATTTCAGCACCACATTTTTTAAACCTGTCTTCAAAAAACAACTCATTGCTGCTTTTCACTCCAATAATGATAGTTGAAGAAATATTATTAATTCCTGCCTCCTCAACAGCCGGAGCAAGCATAGCAACACCAGTTCCACCACCAACAAAAAGAATTTGTTTCCCATTTATTTTAAAGCCATTACCATATGGCCCCCTTATGCCAATTTTATCTCCTTTTCCCAAATCGAAAAGAGCGTTTGTCGCTTCTCCAACTTTTCTAAAGGTTATACCCTTAACATCCTTGTCAATATATGAGACACTCATGGGTATTTCGTCTACACCAGGTATCCAAATCATAAAAAATTGACCTGGAATCATCTTTTTTGGATATTCAAACATAAATGTTTTGACATCCTTATTTTCTGTTTTAGCTTCGGTTATCTTTGCTATTTGTGGACTGTTCATTTGTGTGCCACTCCGATTAATTCTGATAATCTTTTATAATTGTGATTTTCCATCCAGCATTCCATTTCTCTACAGATTTTTTTGAATATATCAACACCTCTGTAGTATACTCCCGATCCAATTTGTACTGCTGAAGCACCTGCCATGATATATTCCAATGCATCTTCCCCTGTTGTTACACCACCAACTCCCATTATGGGTATATCGACATTCTTTGCTATTTCATAGACACAGCGTATTCCAATGGGCTTTATTGCCATTCCAGAATATCCTCCAGTTTTGTTAGCAAGCACAGGCATTTTGAGTTCCAGATCAATTTTCATGGCCTTTACACTGTTAATAGCTACAATTCCATCTGCATTTCCGTCTTCTGCTGATTTTGCAATTTCTACTATATCTGTTAAGTTCGAAGAAAGTTTGACGAAAACAGGTATGTTGGTTGATTCCTTTACCTTAGAAGTTATTTCTCTGACAAGTTTAGAATCTGATCCAGTTTCCAACCCATAACCTTTTGCATGAGGGCAGCTCATATTTAGTTCCAGGGCATCCACACCATAGTTCTGCATCTTTTTACTTAATTCTACAAATTCATGGGAGTTTGAGCCGAAAATACTGCCAATCATGGGAACATTCGAATCTTTCAGTTTTCTGATTTCCCCTTCAAATTCATTTATCCCTGAATTGGGTAACCCCATTGCATTTAAAATTCCATGTTCCAACTCTGCAAAAGTAGGATTTGGATATCCCTCCCTTGATTTTAATCCAATGGATTTTGTGACAACAGCACTTGCACCGCAATCAAAAATTCGCTTCATACTTCCTGCATCTTCATCCATTATTCCAGATGCCAGTATTGTTGGATTCCTTAATTTAAGAGAAGCGATTTTTGTGGTAATGTCTATCAAT
>JAIORT010000940.1 GCA_021107975.1 Bacteroidales bacterium
TAAATAAAAAGAAAACCAAGAAAAAATCCAAGTGGCAACAACGAATTGAAACAGCTGCAAAACAAAGGGGACAGAAACCGCCGAAGAAAAAGTAGGGGTTAATGATTGAAAACCAAAATACAGAATTTAAAAGAATTTGGAAAGATGATTATTTAAAATCAGTTTGTGCTTTTGCCAATGCACAAGGTGGTACAGTTTTTATTGGCATTGACGATAATGGAAATGTAGTTGGTATTGATAATCACAAAAAGCTTTTGGACGACCTGCCCAACAAAATTCGTGATATTTTGAGTGTTATTGTGCAAATTAATCACAAAACAGAAAATCGGAAAAATTATCTCGAAATTATTGTTGAACCCTATAGTAATCCTGTTTCCTTCAAAAGCCATTTTTATTATCGGTCGGGAAGTACCATACAGGATTTAAACGGACCTGCATTAGAAAAATTTCTTCTTTATAAAAAAGGCAAAAAATGGGATGGAGTTATTGCCGAAAAGTTTTCCATAAATGATTTATCTCAAAATGCTTTTGATATTTTTCGGCGTAAAGCTAAACGCAGTAAACGTGTTCCGGAAGAAGACCTTAACGAAACCAACCAGCAACTAATTGAATTGCTCGGACTTAGTGAAGATAAAAAACTGTTGCGTGCAGCCATAATTACATTTGGCAAAAAACCCGAACGCCTTATTACAGGTGCTTTTGTAAAAATCGGCTTTTTTCGCACTCATTCCGATTTGTTGTATCAAGATGTGATAGAAGGCAGTTTGATTGAGCAGGTAGAAAAAACAATGGATTTGCTCACAACTAAATATATGCGAGCAAATATTGCATACGAGGGTATTACACGAACCGAAACTTACGACTACCCCGAAGAAGCTTTGCGAGAAGCTGTCATCAATGCCCTGATACACAAAGAGTATTCAAGCTCCGTACCAGTACAAATTAGCGTGTATTCACGGTGGATAATGATATACAACAGTGGCAAATTGCCCGAAGGTTGGACAATTAAAACACTAAAGCAAAAACATAATTCCATACCTGCAAATCCGGATATTGCTCGAATATTTTTCAGAGCCGGATACATCGAAAACTGGGGCAGGGGAATACAGGATATTGTAAAACATTGCTCAAATGCCGGACTGCCCGAACCATTTTATAAAGATATGGGTACAGGTTATGCTATTGTATTTGAACAAGAAAAAGGTGTAGCAAATTTTGAATATACCCTTGAGGATGTATCAGAAAAAAAAGACCCTATAAAAGACCCTATAAAAGACCCTATAAAAGACCCTATAATTTTATTGTCAAAGAGTGAAAAGAAAATAATTGAAATAATTAAAGATAATCCGGAAATTACGATTGAACAATTAGTCGGTTTAATTAATATTAATAAAAGAAACATTAGAAAAAATATTGAAAAATTGAAAGCAAAATATTTAATAAAACGAGTGGGAGCAAAAAAAACAGGCTATTGGAAAATTATTAACAATATGTAAATAAACGTAATACGGGATGAAGTGCTGACTATGACGGAATTAGCTATATATTAAACTGACACTGAACGGGAATGCAAGCAGATAAAGAAACAAACAGCACTAAACCATTCAGTTAGTTTATATGAAACACCCATGACAAGGCAAGTTTGCGCCTCTGCGGTGAAATTTTAAACACATGAAAAAACCAATAAACCTAACCCACATTGAGCAATTCAAACCCATGCGCGAGCCTTTAAGCCTGCAGGATGCAATTAAGGAATCCAATCGTTGTTTGCTTTGCTATGATGCACCATGCAGTGAGGCTTGTCCGGCTGGAACTGACCCGGCAAAATTTATCAGGCAATTAAGATTTTATAACTATAAAGGGGCTGCCCGAACAATAAGGAAAAATAATATTCTGGGTAGTGTTTGTGCTTTTATCTGTCCGGTTGAAAAATTATGTGAACAAAAATGCAGTGTTGTAGCATTGGAAGACCCGATAAACATTAGTGGTTTGCAAAGGTTTGCTGCGGAATACGGTAAAGATTTCGGGCTTGAACCATTACAAAAAGGATTAAAAAACAAAGGCAAAGTAGCTGTTATTGGCGCCGGTCCGGCAGGAATGAGTTGTGCAGCCGAACTTGCTAAGAAAAATTATGATGTTACAATATTCGAAAAAGAGAGCAGTTGTGGTGGCGTTCCCGAATTAATGATCCCTGATTTCAGACTCTCACGGGAAGCAATAGATTATGATATTAAAAACTTGCTTGATTTGGGTGTTGAAATTAAATATAATTCAAAAGTAGGCTCGCAGGATGAAATAAAAAATCTTCTTTCTGATGGCTATAAAGCTGTTTTTGTTGGAACCGGACTTTCAGAACCTTATGAATTGCCTCTTTTCAACAAATATTCAAATGCAACGGATTATATATCATTTTTAAGGAGTATTAAAAAAAGTAAAGAAAAAATAAATCTGAAAGGAAAAAATGTTGCAATAATCGGTGGAGGAAGTGTTGCTATTGATTCTGCTGTTTCGGCGGCAGTATTGGGTGCAAAAAAAGTTTATCTCATTGCTCTCGAACATTTAGATGAATTGCCTGCCGACAAAGAAGAAATTAATCTGGCTCATACTTTAAATATAATTTTTAAAGCAGGTTCGCAGGTAACTGAAGTAATGGCAAAAGAAAATCAGATAACAGGATTAAAAGGAAAAGAGATTGAATGGATAGAACCGAATAAATTTATTCCTGCAAATGCAAAACAAATTGACGGAACGGATTTTAGCTTAAATGTTGATTTGGTTGTTCAGGCTATTGGGACAAAGCCTGGTGAAGAAATTAAAAAATTTGCCTTTGGTTTAAAAACAGATGAAAAGGGTATTATTGCGGTTAAAAATAATTATGAGACAAATATACCCGGTGTTTTTGCAGGCGGAGATGTTGTAAACGGCGGTGCAACAGTAGTTCAGGCTGTTGGTGATGGGAAGAAAGCTGCTGAAAGTATTGATAGTTATTTGTGTTAATCTGTGGCAATTTGTGGTGCAAAAAATTATTCACCACAGATTAGCACGGATTTT